>JAHEAU010000046.1 GCA_024642625.1 Lewinellaceae bacterium | reverse complement strand
GGTTTAATTGAGTTGGACCATTTCCTGGGATATTCCAGGCGTACTGAAATGGTGGGTATGCACTGGTGACAGATGCGGTGACAGATCCATCTGCGGCTCCGGTACAACTGATCATTGCACCATTATAGTCTGAAGTGACTTCCAGGTCAACAATCAAGTATTCAACATCAATTATGACCGATCCCTGTTTTATAACCGGACAGATATTCGCGACAGCTGATGCCTGGCTGATGGAGTAAATACCACTCGAAGTTGGCACAAAGAGGATCGGCGTTCCTGGGGTCCAACCAGTGATTGGAATCAGTTGGCCATTGGATCCTGAAATGGTCAGGTCATATATGGAATTTGTACCGGTAACATTGACTGTAGCAGTTTGGCCGGGACAATAAACGCCATCTCCGGATAAGGAAAGGACCTGGTCCGGATAGAACACAAGATTGATATTGATGACACTGTCACAGCCAAGGTAGGATCCACCGATGATCGTTTCTGTACCTGTTGGATTGTCGAAAGAATAGGCAACATTGTTGACCCAAACAGTATCGGTTGAGCAGATCGTTGGCGAAAGGTTTAATTCGGTGAAGTTGGTGAAGGTCAGATCAACCGTCACGAGGCTGTCACAACCAAATTGACTGGCATTTTTTAAAAGAACCTGACCAACTGGATTTGTATCTGTAAACAAACTATCCCCGACTTGAATAACTGATCCGGAACATACAATCTGTTGGATTAAATGGACAACTGGTTGTCGAAGGGTGACTGTGATTTGAATTGTCGTATCACATCCGGCAGACGTACTACTAGCCAGAGTCAAATTATCCGTCAATTTGCCGGCATGATACCAGGCACCCTGAATCAGGATGGAGTCTTCCGGACAAATCGTAGGCGTATAGCTGATCACAGGAGGTAGCGGATGGGAAATTATACTAGATGTATTCAGTGTATTCGTGCACCACTTGTCACTTATTGTGATCAAATTGAAATTCATCGGCCCGGCATTTAAACTACCACATAAAGTGAGCGTGTGGGTGCCATTTGGTGAAGCATTTGTCAGCGTATCCAAGGTGCCTGGTTGCCCCCATGAATAAAGCGCAGAAAATGGAGGTATTCCGGTCGATGTCAGATCAAAAGAGGCACATTTGTCGCCACATATTTCGACAGGTAATTGGTAAGCAATAGAGGGTGTTGAATGGAAGTAAACAGGGATGGAATTGGCAAAATCCACACAGGGATCCGTTAGATCCAACCCTGTTGGTGATTTATCAGAAATGCCAACTGTGAGATACAACACTTGATTGAGTGGCCACCCATTTTGCCATAAAAAGGAAGGAGTTCCGGAACTGGCCAAGACTGAACCATAGGGGTCCAGCGGATTTGTGTGCAACACATACAATAAGGTGTCGCCAGCTTCTGTCACAGGTAGTTCACTAAATGTCAATGAAGTCAGTTCACCTGGACAGAGATGTAATGTGTCCAGTTGGATTTTTCCAGGCGAAGTCACACAATCACAATTTCGAATACCGGAAATTGTGTCTGCAGCGCATGGGCCGGCATCATTTATATAGATAGAATAAGGTGTCAGGCTTTGAACTGGGTTACTGGTCCATATGGCGCCATTCCATGTGCCACTTGTGCCTGAGATTGTATAAGTTCCTGATATTCCGCCGGATAGCTCCAGGCTGATTTCATAAAGTGTGTCTCCTGGAAGACAGGTAATGTCAAATTCCTGAACTGAGGGAGGTGGGGTTACGTTTAGCACTTGGGGTATGCCATTTGCCGTTACGGTACAACCGTATGTATCTGTTATGTTTTGTACGATATACGTGGTCGTATCCAAAGGCGATAGGGGAAATGATCCACCGGATTGAATAATACCAGTCCCGAGTTGACCATTCGCAGTATACATCAGATTCCATGGAGCATACCCAGTCAGCTGAAAATCCAGATGGGCGGTATCCCCCGGACAAAGTGAAGTTTGGTCAAGACTGTAAGTAGCTTGTGGGTCATTGATGATGACAGTTGCACCACCCAGCAGTTCACCCTCACATCCATAATTATCGACCAGAATGCTTATCCCATATGTCGATGTCAAAGATGGTTTTACCCAGAACGTATAGGGCGATTGCGAGGTATTCAGCAGCGCGCCTGGTGTGCCATTGGTATTGATCACAAATTGGTAAGGGCCATCTCCTGTAAAATTGACGTTGAGTTGTACACTGTCTCCAACACAAAGGATGGCGTCAGACCCCAGGGTAGCCATTGCCTTCGGGTGATAATTCAAGTTGACAAAAATGGTGCTGTCACATCCCGTATAGGCAGTCATGACTTCCACTCCGTTTGGTTTGGCCTGATTGTAGACCTTGTTGTTGACAAGAACGGAATCGCCAGGGCACAGGACGCTGGAAATTGTTGTTTGAGGGCAATGGACTGACAAAGCAAATGGTCCTGCCGCTAATCCGCCAGGAATGGGTGGACAATACGTCGAGTAGGTCTCAAAGATTGCCTTGAAGTAAAGGGTTTGGTCGCAGAAAGAAGCAGGAACATTGAAGGACCATTGGAAGGGTAGATTGACGGGTTGGTCCTGGTTGCAATATCCACGAGAACCGCATTGCTCTAATGTCCAGCCACCTGTAAAATCAGGTTCTCGCTCATATGTATACCCCTTTTGAGGTAATGTGCTGAAAATAGTAAACACTGGAAAATTGATCGGAATGGTTGCCATACATGGCGCGATTCCAGATGTCGGAATAGCACCCAATGTGACGAGATTACCAAATGGCGGGGTGTTGGCTAAAGAAGGATTGCCATACCGGATGGCATCCACGAAAGAAAACCCATTCCACAAAACCAGCCATTCCCCCGTATTGTGCAAGGTCAGCGTTTCGTTGGGGAATGATTCTACAAAACAATTGCAGGTATCCACATCCAAATCAACCGGACCATATTCATCATAACCAATGACGAAAAAGCCGTCAGCTGGCATCGTAGTGCCTGGAGGTATTGTTATACTCCAATCACCGTCAGTGAGAACATAACATCCAAGATTTGCACCAGGAGGGCCAATGAGTTCAACCCACTCTCCAGTTGTCGGATTCCCAAAATCGTTATCACCCTGTTCCGGGAAAGGTTCGAATTCGTTGATCCTGACCAGGTTTGCACTGCAATTAATCGTCGGAATTGTATGCTGCGCCTCTAACGTTCCTTCACCGGCATGTGGATCAAAATTTGGATCAGTATCATAATACCAACTGATCACGGTACCCGGAATTAATTGCTCAGCAAGGTTAATGGAAAATTGAACCTGGCTGTTTGGACAAACCTGGCATTGTCCCGAATTGGTGAGATTGCAACTTGTTGTTTGTACAGTCGTATTCGTGAGGACAGGACATCCACAAACCTGCCCCTGAATTGGAGTGTTCAGGCAGGTGAGAAGGAGAAATAGAAGGAGTAAGGACGGCTGGGCCATCCATTGAATTCGGTCCATTGGCCTTCAAAATTACGGGAATCTATGGGTAAATGCAGGTTCCCGGACACCTTATTTAACCAAGCTGAAATCACCCCGGTACAATCGCTCGGTTCCGTCGGGATATCTGACAACAACTGTATATATATAAACACCTGGGTTCATGGGGCTACCGCGGAATTTGCCATCCCATCCTATTGTCGCTTCATTCGCAGGGCCTGGCGTACTAAAAAATAGTGCATCTCCCCATCTGTCATAAATTCGAAGATCTTCAATCATCACATTTGGATCTGCTGACTGGATATAAAACCAATCATTGATCCCATCATCATTCGGGCTAAAGGCCGTAGTCAAGTAGATGCGATAATTCCCTTTAACGTTCACAGTGATCTCTGCACTGGCTTCACAACCAGCTGCATCAGTGGCAGAAAGGAGATATGTCGTCGTATTTTCCGGGCCGGCATTTGGTGTCGAACAACTAATACAGGATAATGCGGTCCCAGGAGTCCATGTGAATACGGATGGACTGAAGTTGAAGAGTGGTGTCAATGTCACCTCATCTCCACGAATTATAGTGACGGTTGCTGGATTGAATACAACTTCCGGCTCATCAAGTACGCCAACAAACAATGTCGAAGTGGTGGAGCATCCATTTGAATCGGTCGCATCAAGGCTGTATGTGCCAGATGCAAGACCCGAAACAATATGAGGCAAATTCCCAAGTATGACAGGAGTCGCACCATTTATGGAAAGAGATAAAGGCGTACTGGCTGTACCTGTACTGACGATTTGAATCATACCATTATCAATTCCCGGACATGACGCATCCTGAGTTTGAATACCCAAATTAAATCCGCCTTGAACCACGTTGTCCTGTGCCACTCCAGAACATCCAGTCGCATCAGTGACTGTCACTTGAAAGATACCTGGCGTATTCAGCGTGACCATAGACGTTGTAAATGCTCCGTTTGGCGTCGTCCAGGAATAATTGAAAGGCATTGTTCCTCCCGAAATCTGGGCTGATGCAGTGTATACCTGTCCATTGCATGTTGTATCCGCAGATGATGCAATTTGAACACTCAAGCCAGCTCCTACAGAAACATCAAATGGCAGTACGGCTGTACAACCATTCTGATCCGAAACCGTGACAGAAAAAGTCCCACCATTGCTTATTTGGACTGGATTTTGTGAGGCTGACAGATTCGGACCGGTCCAATTGTAGGCATATGGACCAGTGCCCCCACTTGCAGATGCAGTCACATTAATGCTGCTTCCACTGCAGATTATCGGGTTTAGTGGGTCAACGGAAACCGAAATCGGTGATGCAGAAGTTATGACACTACTTGCTGTTTGTTTACAACCATGATTATCTGTGACAATAAGGATATATGTTCCAGGCAGGTTGGTACTATATGATGTTCCTGTACCAAGACCCCCAGGGCCGGACCAATTGAAGAGATAAGGTGGTTGCCCTGCCGATGCTGAGCCAAATATATTGATGGTTTGGCCGGCGCAAATGGATATGGCTGCTGGATCAACTAGGACGACAGGCGAATTATACCCTTGTACAGTGGTGCTTCCAGAACCAGTACAGCCACTGGCATCAATCACATTCACGGTGTAGATACCTGGTGTTTTCGTCCAGATTTGTTGCGAGGAAGCAGGTCCACTTGGGGTGGTCCAAGTATAGGAAATCATGCCAACCCCTCCAGAAGCTGTTGCTGATAATACAACACTGTCACCCGGACAAAATCCAGGTTGGAGTGGTGATATAAGGACATTTAATTGGTTGCTGATTACCAAAACCACGCTTGTAGAGCCAGAACAACCGGACGGCTCTGTAACAGTAACGAAGTAGGTGCCACCCAAAGTGGCAGGAATGGTATCAAAGTTGGACACTCCTTGAGGCGTAACCCAGGAATAGGAGTAGGGCGCATTACCTCCGACAATAGAAGGACTAAGTTGGATGGTCCCCCCTCCACAAATGGAGAATGTATCCGAAGTGAAACTCAAAGAGATGCCTGCAGACGAATTGACCTGAACCGTATCAGACGACATGCAGCCAGCCGTATTGGTCACTGTGGCGATGTAGGTGCCAGTTTGCGTGGCTTGAAAAACAGAGCCTGTACCAGGGCCTTGAGGTGTGCTCCAGAGAATGCTTGTTGGAGGTCCACCGCTGGGTATGGACGCGGTCAAAGGCGCTGAGCCACCTGGGCAAATTACTGGCGCAACTGGCGTGATCAATACTGTTGGCGGAATCAGTGCGTTTATATTCGTTTGTGCCATTCCCGAACAACCTTGAGGATCAGTCAGGGTGACTTCATACAACCCACTAGTTAGGGCGATTAATGGATAGGTTGAAGATGCTCCGGAAGGCGTATTCCAGAGAATGGTCCAAGAGGGATTCGGTATTGGATTAGTCGCCAATACAAGGGAGTCTCCAGGGCAAATCCCGTTCGTTCCACCAATAATTGAAAGAGGAATGGACGTGGCAATTACTACTTCAGCTGAATCAAGTCCGTTACAACCTGCACCATCCACGACAGATAGAGTATAGGTCCCTGGTGTGGAAGTCAATAGTGTATCTCCCATACTGCTGCCGCTTGTAAAAGTCCAGGTATATGAGTATGATCCATTTCCACCATTCGCAAAACCAATCAACTGTGCTTGACCACCCGAACAAATTGACACCGTATCAGCAGCAAATGTAATTGTGAGATTGGCCAGCTCCTGGACATCCACGCTATCCAAGCCCGAACAGCCATTGGTTTCAGTTACGGTCACAGTATATAATCCGGCTACTGAAGCGGCAAGGGGTTGGCCAGCTTGAGGTCCGGAGGGGGTTGACCAATTGTAGGTCAACGAATTGCCTTGATCACCGGTGACACTCACCGATAAATTCACAGTCCCCCCTGGACAGAATGTAGCTGGATTTGGGTTGATGGAAATACCAAGTGGACTTCCTGGGAGAAGTATAATGGTATCCAGAGCTGTACAACCAACGCTATCGGTGAGGGTGACGAAGTAGCTGCCAGTCAGGGTAGCTGTGATCGGGTTGCCGTTCATTACACCTCCAGGCGTGTTCCATGAAAATGTATAGTTCCCTGAGCCTCCATTCCCAGTAGCCGTAAGCGTACTGGTTGCTCCTGCACATAAAGTAGCGGGAGTTGCGACTACATTAACTGTCGGAATGGGTTGTACAGTCAGGGTTGTTGACTTTGTACCAGTGCAACCATCACTGTCGGTAACCGTTACGGAATAGCTTCCCGCTTGAGATGCACTGATCACTGGCCCGACTGGCTGGTTCATGGATGGATCAGTCCAGACAAATACATATCCTCCACCTGACCCACCAATGGCACTGGCTGTTAAATCAATCGAACCTCCTCCGCAAATCACAGCGGGGTCGGGAACAATGGTGACATCCGGCCCTGGAGCGGCTTGTACCATGCCAGAAACATCCACTGAACACCCATTGCCATCGGTCACGGTTACAGTGTAATTGCCGACTTGAAAAACGTCTACACTTGCATTGTTTCCAGTGCCACCGGGATAGACCCAGTTGTAGGTATATGTGCCGTTTCCACCCACTCCAGTAGCGGTCAGAATGACCGATGACCCAGGACAAAACGCAGGCAAGGCAGGATCTACCATAGCAGAAATAGCAGGAAATACCAGGACATCCACGCTGGCCATATCAGAACATCCGCTAGCATTCGTGACAACCACAGTATATGTACCCTGTTTTGCACTGGTCAAAGGACCAACAGCAGGGTTTTGCAGATTGGAAGAAAATCCATCTGGTCCGGTCCAGCTGTATGTGCCTCCACCTGCCGCCATCAGTGTAATTGTATTGTTGGCACAGGGAATACCGGTTACAGTAGCAGTTGCATCAGGACAAAGCACATTGAATGAAAATTCATCTGTAAAAACCTGTGAACAGCCACCTGGTAAAGGACTCAAGATGCCGACAACATAATATGGTCCTCCATTACAGATTGAGGCGGGAATTGTAAAATTAACGGCAGAAACTGTGCTTGCTGGGACCATTATATCCGGAGCCATAACATCGGGCGCCTGTGGGCTTCCACATCCATTGTTCCCATACTCGACATTGCCATTGTCAATATAGGCAAAGTCACCATCCCCTTGCAAAGCAGGGTCATCTGTATCATGGGTGATGGCATTACTGCATCCACAATTATTCAGGCTGATTGTTGTTGTTCGCAATCCAGAACTACTGGAATTGGAGAATGCACCTGCAGCCCTTACGCAGCTGCTTTGCATGACATAGATTGTTTCGCCGGCAGCACACAGGTTTTCAAAGCTGTATAAGGTAGACTCATCAGCACTTGTCCAGATTACCACTAGCACACCAGGAGGAATCACGGTGCCAGGTCCAGCAGCGATCACATTGCTCCCATCACAGCTTGCTGAAGCCTTCATGTTATTCATGACGGTTGCACTAGGGGCCATCCAGGAACATGATCCACCGTTCACATTGACATCATCGGTGCCTGGAGGAAGGTTGTTGTTATTTGCATCATAGTCAAGCCCGAAATTATTGACATTGAATCCACTGCCTGAATGTATAATCATGAATTCATTCGCTGACTCAGGATTACCACAGGCATCGATCCAGATAGCCAGGATCTCCGGACAAACATCGCAAGGAGGTGGCATTGGTGAATCAATATCTCCGCAACCGATCAGGGTGCCTCCACCGATGTAAGGGTTAAATCCAGGAGTCGTACTGTAGTACCAATTGATGCAACCATTGTCTGGTAAAAATTGCCCTTCAACATTCAGAGTGAACATATCTCCAGGGCATAAATCGCAAGGAGTGGAGCCATTAAAGCAATCCGGAGAAGTCAGACTTGAAGCCGTTATTTCAGGGCATTGTGCGTAAAGATGTTCACTGGACAATGCAATGAAAAAAAGGGCAATGAAGAAGAAGTGATAAATCGAAGAACGCATGCATAATCTGTTTGGCCGATCGGGAAATCAAAGGTAACCAAATGGTATGCGGATGATGGTAAATTCTTTGGGAAGTCTTCCTTTGGGATGATTCAAGTCAGTGTCTCAGAAAAGCCTAATTTTGCGGGGCAAATACGAGATTATGCAAGGACATATGAGTGATCAGGAGATCGTCAGAAGGGAGTCTCTTGGTAAATTACGCGAACTGGGCATTGAGCCATATCCAGCAGCTAGTTATCCAGTCGATACTTACGCCGCGGATATTCGAATAAACTATAGCCCCGAGAATCATCCTATGGATGATGTGACTCTCGCTGGAAGACTTATGTCTGTACGAGTGATGGGTAAAGCTTCCTTCGCCGAGATTCAGGATAGCAGTGGCCGAATGCAGATCTATGTCAATCGCGACGAGATTTGCCCTGGGGAGGACAAGACCATGTACAATGACGTCTTCAAGAAATTGCTGGACATTGGCGATTTTATTGGCGTCAAAGGACGTGTTTTCCTGACACAGACTGGAGAGGTCACAGTTCATGTCGTGTCATTGACATTGTTGTCAAAAACGATTCATCCGTTACCCATCGTGAAAGTAGATGCGGACGGAAATGCCCATGATGCGTTCACCGATCCGGAGCTTCGATATCGTCAGCGCTACGTTGACCTGGTTGTCAATCCGGAGGTTCGCCAGGCGTTTGTTCAGCGTTCCAAGATGATTCAGGTGATGCGCGATTTTATGGTGTCCAAAGGCTATCTGGAGGTTGAGACCCCAATCCTTCAGCCGATCTATGGTGGTGCATTGGCCAAGCCATTCAAAACGCACCACAATACGCTGGATATGACACTCTATCTGCGGATTGCCAATGAGTTGTATCTCAAGCGGCTGATCGTAGGTGGGTTTGATGGAGTCTTTGAATTCGCAAAGAATTTCCGCAATGAGGGAATGAGCCGATTCCACAATCCAGAATTTACAGCCATGGAATTATATGTGGCCTACAAGGATTGCTTCTGGATGATGGATTTTTACGAAGAGATGATCGAGGAAGTGGCCATCGCTCTGCATGGTTCTACGAAATTCCAGGTAGGAGACAAGGAAATCGACTTCAAGCGGCCTTGGAAGCGCTTCACGATGCTTGAAGCGATTAAGGAATTTACTGGTGTCGACATCACTGGAATGGATGAGGATCAGCTGCGTAAGGCGGCGCGTGAATTGCATGTTCCCATTGATGAAACAATGGGTAAAGGAAAGCTCATTGACGAGATCTTTGGTACCCATGCCGAGCCAAAGTTGATTCAGCCGACATTCATAACAGACTATCCCGTAGAAATGAGTCCATTGGCAAAAAAGCACCGGGATCATGAAGGACTGGTTGAACGGTTTGAAGTGGTTTGTAATGCAAAGGAGATTGCGAATGCATTTACGGAGTTGAATGATCCAATTGATCAGCGGCAACGCTTTGAAGAACAGTTGGCACTTGGAAAACGGGGCGATACAGAATCCATGGTCCTGGACGAAGACTTCCTCCGGTCTTTGGAATATGGAATGCCCCCAACAGCTGGAATCGGAGTTGGTATCGACCGTTTGGCAATGATCATGACCAATTCAGCTTCCATCCAGGATGTGATCTTTTTCCCGCAAATGCGCCCGGAAAAAAAGATTGCTGCCGAATAATTTGGTGATGTCATTTTTATCTGATTACCTTTGCCCTCCCGATCACAAGATGGGAACATATATCGCGGAGTGGAGCAGTTGGTAGCTCGTCGGGCTCATAACCCGAAGGTCGTAGGTTCAAGTCCTGCCTCCGCCACTAAGGAAAGGGAAGTCGAAAGACTTCCCTTTCGTCGTTTTGGGAATTTGGGGTTTGGATATGTTGGGACCCAATGAAGACTGAGCTGTTCAAGGTTAAACGGCCCCGATGGCTCGTGGCCTGTTCAATGTTCCTAGTAAATCACCTTGAACCTTGAACATTCAAGCATTGCGCCTGGCTGTAAAAAAACGGAACTCAACAAGAAACAAGGAACCAGCAACAAAAGAGCCAGGAATCATTTTTTCACGTGATTGGTCAATCGAAGAAGTTCAGTCCTGGGCATGGGTCATCTTGTCACCATTTTTGCGGTTCCAACAAAAATATCGCCAAAACAGAGAAAGGCTGTAACCAAAATCCCTGGTTAAAGCCCGGGGATAATTGACCACGATCTGGAGGTTTCGTCGGAAGTTTGAAGAATTTCGATTCAGATGCCTTGAAAGAGAGACAGCTTTAATCCTCGGTTCAGATCACTGAACCTAAAACAGTCGAGCCATCAGGCTCGTACGTTGAACCTTGAACACTACAGGATGATAAATCGATGCCAAACCTAGAGGCCAACCAGGATTCCAGGAATCAAGGACCCAAAAACCGTCTATTTTTCCCCCTATCTCAAATTCCCCCTCATTCTCCCCGAGGTTTCTCTCCCCAAGACCTATCTTTGCCGAAAATCACCAGGCATGACCCAAACCCCTGCCCCCAGGGCCGTGCTTCTCCTGCAGGATGGAACCACGTTTTACGGCCGTCCCGCAGGAAAGATCGGTACAACACTCGGTGAGATCTGTTTCAATACAGGCATGACCGGATACCAGGAAATCTTTACAGATCCCTCCTATTTTGGCCAGATCATGGTCATGACAAACGTCCATGTAGGAAACTACGGGATCAAACACACTGATGTCGAATCGAGCGACGTCAAAATTGCCGGTTTAGTCACACGTGAGTTCACAGAGGCATTCTCTCGCCAGGTGGCTGATATGAACATCCAGGAGTATTGCGAGCAGGAATCTCTGGTCGGTATTACCGGGGTGGATACTCGCGCTATCGTGCGGCATATACGCAGCAAAGGTGCCATGAATGCAATCATCAGCAGCGATACCACTGACCTGGAATCGTTGAAAAAACAACTCGCTGCGGCGCCTTCTATGGAAGGATTGGAACTTGCCTCCAAGGTCAGTACTTCCGAGCCTTATTTTCTTGGAAATCCGGATTCATCATTTAAGGTTGCTGTCCTGGATTATGGAGTGAAAAAAAGTATCCTTTCGAATTTGACTGAGAGAGACTGTTACTTAAAGGTGTTTCCCGCAAAGACCCTTTTTTCAACGATCACAGCCTGGGAACCTGACGCTTTTTTCCTGTCAAATGGTCCAGGCGACCCAGCGGCAATGGACTATGCTTCTGACTTGGCATTAAGCCTGCTCAAGGATGGCCGACCTGTCTTCGGTATCTGTCTCGGGCATCAGGTGCTTGCCCGATCACTCGGGGTGAAAACCTATAAAATGCACCATGGTCACAGGGGAATCAACCATCCGGTGCTCAATCTTGATACTGGATTGTCTGAGATCACAAGCCAGAACCATGGTTTTGGCGTGGATCCCGAATCTATTAAGGCCAATAGCGAAGCAGTCATGGCGACACATGTGAATTTGAATGACGGCACGATCGAAGGACTGAAAGCGCTGAAATACAATGCATTTTCCGTCCAATACCATCCGGAAGCATCACCTGGACCCCACGATTCCAGATATCTGTTTGATGAATTCTTAACGAAGATCAAAGTGAGCAAGCCAAAGCAGGCTGCCGTATCCTGAACCTATGAGCGAGATCATTGATATCATTGCACGGGAGATTCTTGATTCAAGAGGAAATCCAACGGTAGAGGTTGAAGTCTTGACTGAAACGGGAGCTTTCGGTCGTGCCCTTGTGCCCTCAGGTGCATCTACAGGAAAACATGAAGCTGTTGAACTGAGAGACAACGATGAGTCTCGTTTTCTGGGTAAAGGTGTTCTTCGCGCATGCCAGTTTGTGGAGGAGGAGATCTCTGACGAGATTATCGGGATGGAGGTGGAAGACCAGATCGGCATAGATCGGGCATTGATTGATCTGGATGGTACGCCAAACAAATCAAGATTGGGCGCAAATGCCTTGTTGGGGGTTTCTCTTGCAGTAGCTCATGCGGCTGCAGCCGAGTTTGAACTGCCACTCTATCGCTATATAGGCGGCGTTCATGCCCATGTCCTCCCTGTACCCATGATGAACATCCTCAATGGAGGTAGTCATGCTGACAATGGGATCGATTTTCAGGAGTTTATGATCATGCCTCTAGGGGCTCCCTCGTTCAAAGAAGCTTTGCGGATGGGTGTCGAAACCTTTCACCATTTGAAGCAGGTACTGAAGAAGAAGGGATATACAACCAATGTTGGCGACGAAGGCGGATTTGCTCCGGGCATCAAGTCCAATGAAGAAGCGATTGAAATGGTCCTCTCCGCCATTGAGAAAGCCGGGTATCAGCCGGGAACGGATATCATGATTGCCATGGATGCAGCGGCTTCTGAATTCTATGATGAAGAGTTAAAGTGCTACCATTTTCACAAATCTGGAGGTCAACGGTATAGCAGTGCTGAATTGGTTGGCTACTGGGAAAATTGGTGCAGAAAATATCCGATCTATTCCATTGAAGATGGCCTTCATGAAGACGATTGGGCCGGCTGGAAGGAGATGACCACACGTCTTGGTGAGAAAATTCAGATTGTCGGCGATGATTTATTCGTGACGAATACGGACCGCCTCCAAAGGGGGATTAACGAAGGTATAGCGAATTCTATCCTGATCAAGGTCAATCAGATTGGTACCCTGACGGAGACGATTGAAGCGGTCCGGATGGCACAGACAAATGGCTATTCTGCCGTAATGTCACACCGTTCAGGTGAAACTGAAGATACCACCATTGCCGACTTGGCTGTTGCGTTGAACACCGGCCAAATCAAAACAGGGTCTGCGTCACGTTCAGATCGTGTAGCCAAATACAATCAACTGATTCGGATCGAAGAAGATCTGGATGAGGCAGCTGTATATCCGGGTCCATCCTTCATCGATTAATTCCCTTCCATGAATATCCTGAAGACCTATTATATCAATCACAAGAGTCAGTTACGGACCCTTGTCCGAAACCGCTATTTTCTGGTTTCTGCTGGTTTTTTGATTCATGTCATCTTCTTTGATCACAGCCGATTGATCAGTCAATGGCAATTAGAACGGGATATTCAAAAGTTAGAACAGGATCGAGAGCAATATCAGAATCAGATCGAAGAAATCAAAGATGAACAGCTCGAGATTGGAAAGAATAAGGAGCGTTATGCCCGCGAACATTATTACATGAAGCGGGCAGATGAAGACGTCTACATTATTGAAGAATGAATTAATAAAGTTGGAATATGTCTGTATTAGTCAATAAAAATTCAAAGATCATTGTCCAGGGGTTTACAGGAAAAGAGGGAACCTTTCATGCGGAACAAATGATCGAATATGGTTCCAATGTTGTTGGTGGTGTAACCCCCGGCAAAGGAGGACAAACACACTTGGATCGCCCAGTGTTCAACACTGTTTCGGATGCTGTCAATGAGGCAGGAGCAGATGTTAGTCTGATTTTTGTTCCACCAGGATTTGCAGCTGATGCGATAATGGAGGCAGCAGAAGCGGGGATCAAGGTCATCGTCTGCATCACCGAAGGCATTCCGGTCCAGGATATGATCAAAGCGAAGGCGTATATTGATCGGTTTGATTGCCGGTTAATTGGTCCAAACTGTCCTGGAATTATCACACCAGGAGAGGCCAAGGTGGGCATCATGCCTGGTTTTATTCATCGTCCAGGACGGATTGGTATTGTTTCTCGTTCAGGAACATTGACCTATGAAGCTGTTGATCAGGTAACCAAAGCAGGTATGGGCCAAAGCACCTGTATCGGTATCGGTGGTGATCCAATCTGTGGTACGACTACGAAAGATGCCGTTGAATTATTGATGAATGATCCGGATACAGATGGTATCGTCATGATCGGTGAGATCGGTGGCAATATGGAAGCCGACGCAGCTCGCTGGGTCAAAGCACATGGTACCAAGCCAGTAGTCGGATTTATCGCGGGAAAGACGGCGCCGAAAGGTCGCAAAATGGGTCATGCTGGTGCCATTATCGGTGGTGCTGATGATACCGCAGAGGCCAAGATGCGGATCATGACCGAATGTGGAATCACAGTAGTGGATTCACCAGCGGTCATCGGAGCGGCAATGGCAAAACTGATTAACGGGTAATTCTTTATATGTTCTCTGACCTCCAAAATTCTGGAGTGTCAAATACCGATTAAAACGTGCTTTGTTTGATGAGATCAAAGCACGTTTTTTACTTTTCGACATTCACCCTTTGTTAAATTCGCTTCCCGATGATGAGGGTAATGGGCAATAGGTCCTGAATCTCAATCCATGGAAAGGCTCCTTTCTCTATGGAAGGGAGAAGGGAGCGAGTAGCAACATCTTCAGGCAAGGTCAAAGGTCACAATTTCCGGCTTCCGCCTTCCCACTTCCGATTAATCAGGTTGAATCTGATCATCGAAATAACTCACTAACTACCTTTTCTCCTCTAACGGCAGCTCCACAAAAAAGGTGCTCCCTCGACCAGGACGGGTTCGGAAATACAGGTTGCCACCAACCATATCGATGATATTTCGGCATATTGCCAAACCCAATCCGGTACCTGAGCTCTTCGTCGTAAAATTCGGCATAAAGACCTTCTCCTGCATATCATCCGGGATTCCTGTGCCATTGTCTTCGACTTCAATGATGGCCAGGTTGTCCTTTTTATAAAGCCTGATATGGATGCGACCCTTTCGTTCAGCAGGAATCGCCTGAATGGCATTTTTTATCAGGTTGTTCAAAACGCGGATCAATTGGTTTTTATCTGCATTTACGAGCAGATTTTCAGTAGGTAAAGACGTTGTGATTTCCAGCTGATCATCCTGATTTTCACCAAAGAGGTTCCTCACTGACCGCACCAGATCATTGATCACCAGGTCTTCAGGAAAGGCTTCCGGGATTTTGGCGAAATTCGAAAATTCAGAAGCGATATGGGATAGATTTTCGATCTGTTCTATCAATGTAGCCGATACCCTGTCTAATAGTGCTTTGTCCTCCGCTTTACTCGGTTTGAACGCCAATTGAAGATGCTGCAAGCTGAGCTTCATCGGTGTAAGTGGATTCTTGATTTCATGTGCCACTTGTTTGGCCATCTCACGCCAGGCTCCCTCTCGCTCGGAACGTGCCAATAACTCAGCACTCTCCTGGAGCTTCAGGATCATTCGGTTGTATTCAGCAATGAGGTCACCAAGTTCGTCACGACTGCTCCATTCCAGAGGTTGGTTGTGCTTGCCGAGTTTGAATTGCTTTAATTTTTGGCCGATCACCGAAATGGGTAACGTGATTGAATTGGCAACAAGGATGGCCAAAGCACCCGCAATAAAAAGCAAAAACACATAAACATTCAACAAGGCGCTGATAAACTCAGAGATATCCTGCTGCAGAAATGACCGGTCCGTATAATAGGGGATGGCCAAATATCCTGGAGCCATTCCAGCCAATCGGGGCAATGGTGCGTATGCAGTACGGAAGGCCAGTTGACCAATGGTATTATCACCAATAAACAACGACTTGTCTTCCCAAATCATAGCAGCAAGTGCCCGTCCATCCATTAAAGGAGAGGTCAAACGGCTTTCATAAACCAATGGTTCCGAACTGTACATCAATCTGCCCTGCGAACTAAACAAGTCAATATCTGTCTGATGTACCTGGGAAATGGATCGCAAGATGGATTCCATGTCTGACGGCATCGGATTGATCAATTTGGAAATCTGGTTATCCAGATCTTTGGCAACACTCAGTGCCTTTCGTTGCAATCGCTCCTGGTGATACTGTTCAGTTGTATTCTTGAAGTAGAAGATGGTGATTGCACCAATGATCAGGAAGGAGAGGACAATCAATGAGATTACTGAAAATTGAATCCGATTGCGCAAGGACAATCTGTGAGACAATGAAAAATTAAGTGTGTCCGGCAAAAAGGTGAATATCGTGTTGAGGACAGTGATCAGAAAGAGGGTAATCGTCAGCAGACAAAAGAGATAGGAAAAGAGTGAAAGGAACTCGCCTCGCCCGCCAGATTCGAATGTGATGAGTAATTCAAAACCATTCTCCTTAAAACGAAATCCCTGGTATTTTTTAGTCCGAAACCAAAGTTGGGTTTGATCTGGTTTCAGTTCGTCACGAAGGCTGAATGCCAAATCTTCAGATAACGTGCTTTGAATGCGATGACCGTCTCTGGTTAATTGGTATTGGAAATTCTCCAAATCATTGATGCCCTTGAATGGGGTGGCTTTCAGCAATTCTGCATAAACCTGTTTTGCATCACTTTCATCACGTTGCATGGCGTAAGTAGTCCCACATCCATTGCTGATCTCGTATTGATATGTTTTGGGATTGAATGACCATAACCACTTATCAGGATCTTCTTCTTTTCCTTGATAGGGATTTATTTTTGACCACGTATAATAATGCTTGATATAAATCTGCGTATTTAATGCCGCAGATATTCCAGTCTCATTGATTGGATTGAGCACAAAATGGCTTAATTGCTTCTCCAGTTCTGCATCTTTGGGATCGATCAGAATTCGTGCATAGTCTTCCAGCTTTTCATCGACCTTTTGGTTGTTGAAGTGATACAGGAAACCAGCCGCAAGGCCGCTAAACAAGATCATCCATAGGATAATCCAGGTTAGATTGGATGCACGAACATCTGCATAGTATTCAAACAGAAGAAGATAAATCACAACCAATGTGGTCATCCAGCCCATGCTGATGGGAAGATGTAATACGTATCCAGTCGCAATACCAAGGAAGGCGGCAACACCGAGTGCAGTCAATCGCCGCATTCGTGGAATACGTGTTTGGTTAATAAATAGCAGAATCCTGTAGGAATAAAGAAAGAGCGCAATTAGTAATAATTGTACCGCCAGTAAAGACAGGAAACTATATGTATTGAAATTGAAGATATCATCAAAACGGAAGGTGATATCACTGTCCATTACGAGTATGCGGAATAGGTGGATCATCGCCAGCAAACCACTTGCTATTGCTAAATAATTGAGGAAAGCAATAACCCACTTGCGACGGTCTGAGTAACCTGAAAAATCAGGCATTGGCAATTCGCGATAAAAGAAAATAATGATCCAAAGTAGCAAGGTGATATTGATCAAGAGATCACCGATAGAGTGGCTTAACAGAGGGTTGTCCATGGATCGACGGAACAACTCCAATTGCTGAAAATGTCCGGTGAAGTCCAGGGCAAGCGAAAGGAAACGCAATCCGAAGAGAGTGCCAAGAAATAAAATTGGACCAAATGGACTTCGATGATGTTTGATCATCCAGGAAGCAGCCATATGGGCAAGGGAGGAAGTGATCAGTGCAGCCAGTAAAAAGAGGATCAACGAAATGTATTCTCGTGGAAGGGAATTTCTTGCCTTGCTGAAATCGAGATACCCCAGGACCAGGCCATCTCTCAGTTGGATGGAGTGGGGCGTAGGTTGGCGGACAACTTCTACTTCTCCCGGGATGTCAGCATCAGCAGGAAAGCCAGGGTGCAGGAGTGGTCCTTCGGTTGAATAAAAATGCTTGACAGGTATCAAGGCATAAAGATCAATGGAATCGGAAATTTGTCGATGTTCTGGCAAGTACCAGCCATCGGCAAGCGGGATCAATTTGTGTTCAGTACTCAAAACCGGCAAGTCGACGGCTTCCACTCCGGGTATCCCTCGATTCCAGTAAATCAACGAATCCTGGAGTGTGTAAAACAAGGAGAACGGCAAAGCAGCCATGCGAACCATCCGTTCTGTGAATGCTGCATAAATCGGAGCTGGCATTTGATCCTTATCCAGCAAGTAGGTCTTTATAATCAGCTCTTCATTGGCCAGTTGATCGATTTGCCCTTCTTGTACCTGGATCCAGGATTCAAGGCTTTCGCGCATATTGGAACGCGCATGGTGATGTTGGTACCAGTCAAACCAACTGGCTGCTATCCACACACTGATACACAATGCCACCCACAACCAAAAACGG
>JAHEAU010000256.1 GCA_024642625.1 Lewinellaceae bacterium | reverse complement strand
TTCTAATAACTACGTCAACCTCCTGCATTGTCGTAAATTTCGGACAAAGTACATTCGATCATGACTGAAGAACGCCCCTGGTTAAAGCATTACGCAAAAGGTGTGCCCGCCAATATTGATCCCGAAGCGTATTGTAGTGTAGTGGATCTCATTGAAGAAAATTTTATCAAGTACAAGAACAAAGGTGCCTTTTCCTCTATGGGAAAGACGCTGACTTACGGCGATATCGACAAATATTCCAAGCAGTTTGGAGCATATTTGATATCCCGTGGATTGAAACCTGGTGACCGGATTGCCTTAATGATGCCCAATTTACTGCAATATCCGATCGCCCTTTTCGGTGCGTTACAGGCTGGCTTGATCGTGGTGAATACCAATCCGCTCTATACGCCTAGAGAAATGAAGCACCAGTTTGTAGATTCTGGTGCTACGGCCATTGTTATCGCCGAGAATTTTGCCCACAATCTTCAGCAAGTCATTGCGGATACACAAATCAACACGGTCATAGTCACGTCCATTGGGGAGATGCTATCACCAATCAAGCGCTGGCTGACCAACTTCGTGGTCCGATATATCAAACGGATGGTGCCGAAATATGAAATTGCAAATACGGTCGGATTCCGTCAGGCACTCAAACAAGGGAAAACCTTTTCTATTCCTGCTATAGTTCGAAATCCGGAAGATGTCATTCTACTCCAATACACTGGCGGAACGACTGGAGTCTCCAAAGGTGCCATGCTCACCAACCGCAATCTGGTGGCCAACATGTTGCAGATTCGGGCTGTCATGGATCCAGTCCTCGAAGAGGGCAAAGAAGTCGCTATTTGTGCCCTACCGATGTACCATATCTTTGCATTTACAGTGAATTGCCTGGCTTTATCAAGCAAGGGCACATTAAGTGTTCTGATCGTCAATGCACGTGATCTCAATTCGGTGATCAAAGAGTTGAAAGCTCATCCAATCACTATTTTTCCGGGTGTCAATACCTTGTTCAATGCCTTGATGAACAATTCAAATTTTGCGGCTGTAGATATGTCTCACCTCAAAATTACTGTCGGGGGGGGCATGGCCGTACAGAGATCCGTAGCTGAACGCTGGCAGCAAGTGACTGGCTGCTTTCTTGCCGAAGGATATGGCTTGACAGAAACTTCCCCACTTCTCTGTGTCAACCCTCTGGATGGAACTGGAAGATTAGGAACTATTGGTTTGCCCGCTCCGAATACGGATATTCGAATTGTAGGAGACGATGGGACCGTGATGGGACCGGATGAGGTCGGCGAACTTCAGGCAAAAGGTCCCCAGGTGATGAAAGGATATTACAATCGTCCAGATGAGACTGCGAAGAGTATCAAAGACGGCTGGTTCGCTACAGGCGATATTGCCAAGATGCTACCTGATGGATTCTTCCAGATCGTCGATCGAAAGAAGGATATGATCCTGGTTTCAGGATTCAATGTGTATCCCAATGAGATTGAGGATGTTTTGGCAACCCATCCCAAAGTACTAGAGGTCGCCGCAGTAGGCATCCCGGACGATAAGTCGGGCGAAGTCGTAAAAGTGTTTATCGTAAAAAAAGATAAAAGTCTGACCGAAAAGGAAGTTATCGATTTCTGCCACGAAAATCTGACGAACTACAAAGTCCCCAAATCGGTCGAGTTTAAAAAGGAACTTCCCAAGACGAATGTGGGCAAGATTTTACGAAGAGCCCTGCGTGAGCCAACAAAAGCATAGCGAGCTTCGTTAATAAAGGGTTAAATGACCCTTTGTAATTGGTATTCACCTTACATTTGCGGTCTCGAAAGAGTACTTTTTCACAAACTTTGAATGACATTATGAGTAAGAAATTCATGCAATTTTTTGGTATGTTCCTCCTCGCTGGCGGACTTTTCCTGACCAGCTGTACGGATGACACCCTTGACCCTACACCAACTGCCGCAACCGTTAGCCTGGGTACAGGTGCCGGTTTCATCAGCACAAATGCCGAGATCGAAAAAGGATCCGACTTTAAAGTCAATGTAATTGCTACCAGTGGAACAAATCCAATGAAAGCGATCACCATCTATAAGGATAACGTAGCGATCGATTTCAACGATCTGACGTACAATGGCTCAGGCGCTACATCAAACCCAGCTGTACTTTTCAATACAGACAAGACTTCCTTGAACTGGGAGATCGGACTGATGGGTGATGCAGCCAACGGTTCACACGACTATAAATTCGAGATCGTAGATGATCTCGCATTGGTAAACTCGGTGACCATAAGCATCACCACAATCACATCCACAACACCTGTCGATTCGTTGATGGGTGTTCTGTTCAACCAGGCTGGACCTGCTGGTAAAGGTGGATTGGATCTGGATTTGGGTATTGGAACTGGCTCAGCTGATCCTACAGCAGAGATCAAGGATCAGGGTATTGACCTCGGTCTGCCAGTCGCAACAAACTGGATCCGTAAGATCGCAGGTGTGAATGGATCCAGCTTGCGCAAAGCCGCTGCCGGTACGAATTTCAATACAACCTCTAATAAAGAGGCTGTGCTGGCTGCTTGGAATGCCGGATCAGATAAGACTGTCAGTGACATGATTGTGGCTGGTGATATCTACCTGGTTAAGAATGGCACGAAGTATTACATGATCCGCATGGCACAAGTCAATATGACTTCTGCAGATAATGCAGATAACTATGTGATCGACATCAAGAAGTAATCTGGCCTTGGTCAGATCTCGCTGAAAAGGCCCTCCGATAACTCGGGGGGCCTTTTCTTTTTCAAAGACTCCCTATCTTAAGCGTTGAATCCAAACGCATGCGAGAATTCACCTCCTTCGGAACAGAACATTTGCTTTGGCTCTTGGCAGGGATCTGTTCCTCCATTATTTGGGTGATCGCTGGCAAACGCATTGGTCGGACAGGACAAGGGGAATACCGCCAGCGTCAATTGGGCCTCCTGATGGCTTTGATTCCCGCTATCCTTTGGATCGGTGGCAGCATATGGTTAGTCTTATATGAAGATCCAATTCCAAAAACCCTGGCTCTCCCCTTTCATGTCTGCTACTTCCTCAATCTGGTGATGCCCTTCATGCTTTGGCGCAAATCCTATTTCATCTTTGAAATTACTTATTTCATCACCATGGCCGGCACCCTTCAGGCCCTCCTGACTCCAGACTTGGATTTTGGATTTCCAGACATGATCAATGTCCGCTATTTCGTGGTCCATATCGGCTTGATGATGAGCACCTTTTATGCCGTCTTCGTCTATGGCTTTCGCCCCGCCTGGAAGAGCCTTTGGAAAGCCATCCTTTGGACCAATATCTATATGGTTTTCGTCACGCCAATCAACCTGCTTTTCGATACCAACTTCATGTACGTCCGCGCCAAACCACCCGTAGCCTCCATGCTGGACTACCTCGGCGACTGGCCCTGGTACCTCCTCACCGGACAGGTCATGCTTTTGGTCCTGTTCACCATCGTCCTCCTGCCCTTTCTCTTTGTGAAACCAAAAAAGGTGAATGCCTGATTCCTGGTGATGTCCCCCTCACATTTTAAATTACTAACCCGAAGAATACTGTGTCTTGAGGGGGTGGTTTGGCGAAGAATGCTAAACAATCAGGGGAGATTTTCACACGCCAAACCGGGGGAGGTCAGGTCTCCTGTGTTCCTACCCAAGGTCTGGGGCTGGTTCCTGATTCCTGATTCCTGGTTCCTTTGTTCCTGGTTGATACCTGGGAAATTCACCCGGTTTCAATGTTTCGCTGTCCGGACGCCCCGAGTACTAGGGGTCCTGATCCAGACATCCCACACATCGGGATCGTCAGGAATCATGGTTGAAGGACCCTGGAGGGGTCCAACATCAATAGCCCCGGGTTTTAACCCGGGGGTAACAGGTCAAGGGCCATCCGTTTTGGCGGCATTTTTGCCGGAACCGCAAAAATGATGACAAAACATCCCGTGGTAGGGTCTGTATTCTACACACATACCTCTAAAAAACCACTCGATATCGCCTGGCCGTCCAAGGTTTAATGTATTGAACATCCTATCGTTTAGCACTCTGCTAAACTCCCGAAAACCAGGAACCAGGAACAGTGTCCGCCCCAAGGCGGACATGCAGGAACTTGGAACAAACATTCCATTGCTGTTTGTCCAGAGGGAAAGCCTCATATTTAACCTCTCTTTCCTGTCGAAATAACCCCATCACGAAATCACAAAATAACACCCCCCACCCTGGCATCGCCGATGCTGTCACCTGGTTTGAAGATCAGGGGTGGTTTCCATTTCCATTCCAGCTGGAAGCCTGGGAAGCCTGGTTGAATGGCGAGAGTGGACTGGTCAATGCCCCCACCGGCAGTGGAAAAACATTTTCCCTTATCATCCCCGCAATACTGGAATCCCGAGGCCGGCTCGAACCTAAAAAACGATGGGGCCCTTACCTCCTTTGGATCACCCCGCTGCGGGCTCTTTCCCGGGAAATACAATACTCGGCCCAACGGGCAGCGGCCGGATTGGGAATGGACTGGGACATCGCCATCCGCACCGGCGACACACTCACATCAGAAAAAGACCGCCAGAAAAAGAACCCGCCCCACATACTCATCACGACCCCCGAAAGTCTCCACATTCTCCTGGCCCAAAAACAGGCGGCCCGCTATTTTTCCAATCTGCAGGGCATTGTGGCCGACGAATGGCACGAGCTGGTGGGAAGTAAACGCGGCGTCCAGGTCGAGCTGGGCTTCAGCCGTCTGCGCAGCCTGTGCCCCGGACTCAAGACCTGGGGCATTTCCGCTACCATCGGAAATCTGGAAGAAGCCATCGGCGTCCTCATGGGCACCAAA
>JAHEAU010000045.1 GCA_024642625.1 Lewinellaceae bacterium | reverse complement strand
TTGGGTTGGCCCAAAGGGTCAACGTTGGAAGCTGTCGGGGCCCTTGCTCATTCTGATCAGTTGGCAAAAGCTCATTCTCTTCCCCCTCGGATGGGTCAATCCGCATCGAAGCGATCTAAGATCTATGCAAGTGTGGGCCCTCCTCGCCATCGCAGCGGCCACCATTTGGGGATTCATCGCTTCAAAGACATTTATTACCTATGATCACTATAATATTGAGTACAGGGATGGACAAACCTTGAATCCGGGCGTAGATCCCACAAAACAGTGGTCAGCTATTACGCAACACCCACTAACCTATTGCAAGGTGGCCGTGCGCAGTATAGTAAGATCTCTGCCTGCAACCACTGCCCATGTTCTGGGCAAATATGGTTGGGAAAAACAGTATTTACCATCTGTGGTACTGGTTCTGCTTTTCCTGGGCTTGATTTTGATCTGCGCCGAAACTCCTGGTCCTGAAAAATGGCTAACACGATTTCAATTGCTTGGTATTGGCACTTGCATCATTGGATTTTTTTCAGTCACCAATTATCTTCTTTGGGAGCCAGTAGGGTCCACAATCCAGGACAATTTCCAAGGAAGGTACTTTATCCCGATTCTGCCACTTCTCGGTTTAGCTGCATCAAAACCCGTCATCAAAGGTCGTTTATTGCGATTATGGGCCATTGTCATCCTGTTGATCGGTCACCTATCAATGATTTTCATTTTGTTCAGATCACTGTTTTCCTAGGATTCCCGCGGGTTTTGTCAAAATACCCTACTTCCAGGCGGTGAATAGTCATTCAGAATTGACATATCTCATCCAAAAAACTTTTAATTCTTAATAATTTCTTAATTTTCGCATCGATTCTTTAACCAAAATCAATCTAGTATGAGAAGATGGACATTACTGCTGGTGATGATCTTCGTTACCCTGGGCATGGTCCAGGCGCAGCGAACTGTCTCCGGCACAGTCACTGATCAAAACGGAGAGGCCCTCATTGGCTGTTCCGTTTTGGCCAAAGGGACTTCAATTGGTACCATAACAAACGTAGATGGGCAATACCGTCTCGAGGTACCTGCCGGGTCTAATGAGCTCGTCTACAGCTACACGGGCTTTACAACTCAGGAAATCACACTGGGTGCATCCAATATTGTGGATGTGTCTTTAGCTGAAGGGGTTACTCTTGAAACGGCCGTTGTGACCGGGTTTGTAACAAATCGCAACTCCAGAAACGTCACTTATGCAAACCAGACAATTGGTTCTGACAATTTGAACTCTCAGCCAAACAGAAATGCTTTGGAAGCTCTGCGTGGTAAGGCAGCTGGGGTTAAAATCAATACTGGATCAGGTGGTGTTGGTGCTTCCAGTCGGGTTGTCCTTCGAGGTGAAGGTTCGATCACTGGTAACAACAATGCATTGATTGTCGTTGATGGTGTCGCTATTGACAACTCCAGTTCACGTGGTGGTGCCGCTTTTGATGCATCAAGTGCTTCTGCTGCACAGGATGGGTATTCTGACTTTGGTAACAGGTTTAATGACCTCAACCCGAATGAGATTGAATCCATCACAGTTTTAAAAGGTCCATCTGCTACAGCTCTGTACGGTTCACGTGGAGCAGGAGGTGTTCTGTTGGTTACTACGAAAAAGGGTGTAGCTGGACAGAAGATGAAAATCAATGTCAATTCATCCTATTCTCAACAAGAGGCAATTGTGGTCTTGGAGCGCCAGAATAAATTTGGTCAAGGTTATGACAACGCGCATTATGATTCAGGTGAAAACTGGTCATGGGGTCCTGCTTTTGACGGCGTAGTCAGACCATGGACTACACCAGTCGATACGGATGGAGATGGCGCATTGGAAGCTTTAGTTCGTCCCTATAGTGCCGTTCCAAATCAGATTCAAGATTTTTTCAGGACGGGACATACATTTGACAACAGTGTTTCTCTATCTGGATCACAAGGTGGGTTCACCTATTACGCAGCGTATTCCAATTTGAACCAACAGGGTATTTTGGATAACACTGAAAACATCCGGAATACCGTGAGCCTTCGTGCAAGTGCCAAATTGAGCCCGAAAGTGACCACCAACTTTGGACTGACCTATGCGAATACCAAATTGAATACAGCTCAGGAAGGTTATCGTCCGTTTGAAGGTCAAAATGCTTATGCGAACGCCATTCAGGCACCAGTTAACATTCCCTATACAGAAATCAGGGACTACAATAGCCCATTCCATGACGTTAATGGATTTTATGGCTCTTACTCGACAAACCCTTATTTCATTCTCAATGAGTATGTGAATGATGGTCGTTTCGACAACTACCTTGGTAATGTTGAAGTGAATTATCAGATCATTGACAACCTCAGTATATCTGGGAATTTGGGTTTGAACTCCATCAACCGGACTTTGGAAGCAGCAATTCCGATCTACACGCCAGACGAACAACTCGTTTGGGTTGATGATCTGGAGCTCGTTACCCGAAATACGAGAAATATTTCTCCTGGTCAATACACAAAAACTGAAGGTAAGAATACAAACCTTGACGCGACCATTAAGGCAAACTACAACAAGGACCTCAGTCGTGACTTTAGTTTGAATGTAACTGCAGGATACAACCTGTTTGATCGCCGGACCTCGAGAGTAACTGGGGAATCAAGTGGTGGCCTGGTTGTTCCAGGTTGGTACCACTTTGACAACAGTGTTCAAACTCCTCGATCCACACAAGCTTCCAGTAAATACAGATTGTATGGCGTTCTTGGAAACATTGGTCTCGGTTGGAAAAATCAAATTTTCCTCGAATATTCCGCACGGAATGACTGGTCTTCTACATTGCCAGAAAACAATAATTCCTTCTTCTACCAGGGAGTTGGTCTTTCAGCCGTCCTGACAGATTTACTCAAAGTAAATACTGATGGACCTTTGAGTTTCCTCAAAATAAGAGGAGGCGTTGGTACAACGGGTAAGGATGCCGGTTTGTATTTGCTGGAATCATCTTTTGTCGGAAACCCAGTCATCCAATCGTTTAACAACCATGATATTATCACACCATTGAACGGTCAGCCTGGCTTTACTGTCAGTGATGTCATCGGTAATCCGAATCTCCGTCCTGAGTTGACCACGTTGTATGAAGTTGGAGCTGATATCGGTTTTTTCAAGAACCGGATCAATTTGGAATATACCTATTATACGTCTATTCACAGTGACCAGATCATTGAGATTGACCTTCCTTCTTCTTCAGGATATCGCCGGACAACGGCTAACGTAGGAGAAATGACAAACAAAGGTCACGAGATCAAATTGAATTTGCGCCCAATTCAAGGTCTGGTTAAGGACTTGAGCTGGGATCTCGATCTGATCTATTCGGAGAATAAAAACGAAGTGGTAAAAATTTCGAAAGATTCCAAGGAATTGACAATTGGTGGACCTTATACCAATTCCGCTGTTTCTCTTGTTGCCCGCGAAGGATTACCTTTTGGAACATTCAAGAGTACAGTCCCTACGATTACTGCTGACGGCAAATTACTGGTAGATGCACAAGGCATGCCTGTACTGACTGCTGAAGAGGAACTACTTGGCGCATATCAACCTGATTTCTCTGCAAGTATCGGTACATTGATCCGGTACAAAGGATTCAGTGTAAATGCACTTGTTGATATCCGTCAAGGAGGCAAATTCTTCTCTATCACGAAGAACCAGACTGAATTTAATGGCACTGCACTGTCCACTCTGGTTGGTAATCGCGAAGCGTTTGTTATTCCAAACAGTGTTGTATTGAATTCTGACGGTTCATATTCAGACAATACAACTGAAATAACTGCACAGGAACTGTACGCGATTAGTGGTACAGCCTACGGAGGAAGTAGCCTTCTCATTGATGCCAGCTTTGTCAAGCTGAGAGAGTTGGGATTGACCTACACGTTTCCTAAGCACATGATTCAAAACTCAGTAGTTTCGAATTTGAGCTTAAGTGTCTTTGGTAGCAACTTGAAGTTCTGGTTACCAAGTGAAAATACCTATGCTGATCCAGAGATTAATGGTGCTGATCTGAATGGCAACGCAGTTGGCGTTGAAACGACACAGACACCTCCTTCTCGCAGTTATGGTGTGAGGCTGAATGCCACATTTTAATCTTTAAACCAGAAATAAAATGAAGAATATAACTCGAATAGTTAGTTTGGTGATTTTGACATTCTTTCTGAACGCATGTACTGAAAGTCTGTCTGACATCAATATTAACCCGGATAAGTCACCTACTGCAAACCCGCGGCAGGTGCTCACGACAGCCATGGGAACCATTGGTTACGTGATCGATGCTCAATACAACAGCGATTCATTCATGTGGGGTCAATATTGGACATGGGGACCAGGTGTCGCCCTTTCCAATACCGAACGCTACGTCGGTGAAGCTGCTGACTATGACAATGAATGGATTCGTTTGTATGCAAATGCATTAGCGGATCTCAAGTTTGTATCCAATTCATCTTCTAAAGCGCATGCTGGAATTGCAAAACTTCTGATGGCTCATACCTTCCAGGGAATCGTTGATCATTGGGGTGATGTTCCTTTCTCAGAAGCGTTGAATGGTGAATTGTCAGACGGATCAAACTTCGCACCTGAATTCGAAGACGACGCTGCGATCTATCCAAAATTGGTTACGATGGTAGATAATGGATTGGCGGATATTGCCGCTTCTTCTGAAACGGTTGGTGCGGAAGATCTGATGTATTCTGGAGATCTGGATAGCTGGGTACGCTTCGGCAATTCATTGAAACTCAGAATTCTGATGCGAATGTCTGGTGTGTCTGACGTTACAACTCAAGTAACTGACCTTCTCGCTAACGGAACCTTCATTGAATCAAGTAGCGATATTGCAGCAGTTCCTTTCCAGGGAAGTACCGGTAACGAAAATCCAATGTATGCCCGGATGGAAGCTGGTGTAAAGAACTTTTACATCGCCAGTAATACGACGTTGGATACTTTGATAAATTCAAGCGACCCTAGAGTCGATGCTTTTTATAAGCCTGCTAAAAATTCTGGCAGTCTGAAAGGCATTCTTCAGGGATCAATTGATGAAGAGCCATTTACTAATTCCGTTGCTGACTACAGCCAAATGACAGCGATCTGTTATGCCGCTGACAATCCAGTCATTCTGATGAGTAATTGGGAAGTTTGGTTCCTGCGTGCTGAAGCTGCATTGCGCTTTGGTGGAGATGATGCGACGGCTTTTCAAAATGCCGTCGAGGCCAGTTTTGACTACCTCGGAGTTCCGCCTGGTACATACATCTCAGGTCTAAACTATAACAGTGGCACACCGGCTCAAAAAATGGATCACATTGCTTATCAAAAGTGGGTATCCATGAATGGATTGCAGGAAGATGAAGGTTGGATCGAAACCAGACGTTTTGATACACCATCAAATCCTATTTTCTCCAAGAACATCTTCAAGACACCTTTTGTGTCCGTGCTGCCACCTAATGTTCACCCGTCCATCTGGTTCTATCCTGCAAATGAACTAAGTCTTAATCCAAATGCTTCATCACAGCACAGCATTACGGATAAAGTATTTTGGGACAATTAAAAACTATACCAATTATGAAGTTAATTCAATATTCAATCCTGCTTCTGACAGGAATCGTTCTACTCAACTCGGCTTGTACAAAAACCGATGTAGACGAGTCTGTCATAACTTACTTGCCTAAAATTGATGTAACAGGTGCCAGCAGTCTGCAATTGGCTTGCGATGTTAGCTCCTTTACTGATCCGGGCGCTTCGGCAACCGAAGGTGGCGCTGCTGTTACATTAACAACGACAATCGCTGGTAGCTACTTTGGAAGTGCTGCCGTTGATGGACCCGATGATTATATCATCAACTATTCTGCCATCAACAAGGACGGTATCCCTGGTGCAGCCATGCGGACCGTACGTTGGCCTGCTTGCAATGGAGACCTTGTCACCAGCATAGCTGGAATGTACACAGCTACTTGTGTTAGGAATGGTAGTACCTCTGCCCCTTATCAGAATATGAAGTACATCTTCATCAAAGATTTGGGTGGCAATGTCTATCAGCTCTCCGATGCAATCGGCGGTTATTACGACAAGGGACGTGGTTATGGTCCGGATTATGCGGCAACTGGCTTTAAAGTCACTGCCAATGATATTCCCGGAAACAGTTTTACACACGATCAGACTGTTGATGTGGGTGCGTTTGGTGGTGACTTGACGATGTCAGCCTTTGCTGTTGATGCAAGCACACGAACCATTACATTCACTACTGACTGGACTGCCGGTTATAAGTTTGAATTGACGTTGACACAGGTGGATCTCTAAACTGAACCATCTCGCATTTAGAAAGGGAGCATTCCAAAAGAATGCTCCCTTTTCTTTTAGCATGTTGGTTCAAGCAATAAGCGCATCAATATTTTCCCATTTGACATATTGTCAAATCTGGGAAGTAATACTTTTTCTCGTGCGTGCCGAATATCTGCGGTATAGGGGATTGTCATCAGACGCATGGCCTCTCTCCGAAATTCCTGAGGTATTGAAGCCTGGGAACATAACGCGGACAAGCCTGACCCTTGCACCATATCCGGTGTTACCAAAACATGCCTCCCTTTGAACAGGCTACTAATTAACTTCAGCTTTAGCCCCGTAGACTGAAACGTCGGCAAGACCACCACTTGTGCATCTCTCAGAAGGGTATCCATCTCATCCTGTTCCGGATCAGCTACAATACGTATCCAGGGAAAGGGTCTGGCGGCACGTATTAATTCACTGGATGGTTCCCTCCCTGCAATAACCAGAGGGGAGTCGAGTTCCGCAAATACTTCGTTGACAAGCCACATGGCCGCCCGGTGGTTTTCAATGACGGACAGGTTGGCATGATAGAATGCGTATGCACCTCTGCCTAATGGGCCAGCAACTTCGTGATACGGATGGAAGCCCGGTACATCCTTTACAAGATCGCCATAACGGATGGTCAGTTCAAATGCATCACCCTCCGAAATAGCTGCAATATGGTCTGCCCTGCCGAGAATGGATTCGTATCGTCTCAGCCTCCTGGATTCCAGCAGATGATATGCTTTGCGAACCGGGTTGGATTCCTGCTCCGCCAGTTGTCGATAATAAGCATGTTCAATATTATGCATGCGAACAACTTGTGTCCGACCTTCCAGTGATGGGTGAGCCAGAAAAAATGTGGCGTGTAATCCTTCATATAGAATGGGTGCATCATCCTGTTGCAACCTGGCCAGAAGGTCAGGATGCTGCCTGGAAGCTACAATGTGAGGAAGCGAAAATGAAAACAGGCCATCCGTTCTCCTTCGGGGGTAATAATGGACTTCTGATGCGACGTTGTTCAGCTCTGATTGCTCAGGACGACCGTATTGGTAACAATGCAAAATCACCTCTATCCCCAATCGGGTCAGTGTTCGGCATTTAAAATAAATGTCGATCACCCCTCCATAATCAGCTGGAAAGGGAACATCAAATGCCACAATATGAACGCGATGTCGGGACACAGGGCCAAGTTACAGTACTGATCGGTGAAAATCGAGGTCAAACCACTCGCGCCTTTGACTTACCTCAATGGTCTCTCCCAAAAGAAGCAAAAAAACGCCACCCAAAGGAATTGTAAATTTGCCTCATATGCATTCGATTCATACTTCATTCTCTGACACTATCATCGCATTAAGCACCCCACCCGGTGTTGGAGCATTAGGCGTCATTCGTGTGAGTGGGGCCGATTCGTTCGAACTGACAAACCTTATTTTTAAAGGGAAAAACCTTCTTGAACAAGCGGGGTACACCCTCCATTATGGTCGCATCGCAGATGAGCAAGGGGCTACACTTGATGAAGTGGTGGTGGCTTTATTTCGAGCTCCCCATTCCTTCACCGGAGAAGACATAGTGGAAATCAGTTGTCACGGCTCTCCCTATATCCTGCAGCAACTCTTGCAGCTCCTGGTCCGAACGGGTATGCGGTTAGCCAAACCCGGTGAATTCACCCAGCGTGCTTTCCTGAATGGCAAGATGGATTTAGCCCAGGCGGAAGCCGTAGCGGATTTGATCGCTTCGACACATCAATCGGCCCATGCGATAGCTCTTAACCAGATGCGGGGAGGGATTTCGCGCCAAATCAAAGATCTGCGTGAAGAACTAATCCACTTTGCCAGTCTGATCGAATTGGAACTGGACTTTAGTGAGGAAGATGTGGAGTTTGCCAATCGTGATCAATTGCGTGGATTGATCCAACGAATCCTGGGCACTATCCAACACTTGGGTGATAGTTTCCAACTGGGTAATGCCATGAAGGAAGGTGTTAGTACTGTACTGGCAGGCAGGCCCAATGCCGGAAAGTCTACCCTCTTGAATGCCCTCCTTGAAGAAGAGCGGGCTATTGTCAGCGAGATTGCCGGCACCACCAGGGACACAATTGAAGAAAATATATCTATTAAGGGTATTCGATTCCGATTGATCGACACTGCAGGCATCCGGGAAGCCCAGGATCAAATCGAGGCCATCGGTGTCAGTCGAACATTGGAAAAAATTAGGGAGTCAACAGTTTTAATCTATGTATTTGACGTATTGGATACAAGCCCGGAAGATGTGGCTGGCGATATTAAAAAACTTGCCCGAGAGGGATTAACAATATTGCTCGCTCCGAATAAAATGGATCTCAATCCTTATACAAAACCCGAAGATTTTATTTCAGAATGGGTGGATACAGAACACATCATTCCCATCGCCGCGAAAAATGCACAGAACATTCCCTACCTCAAAGAGAAGCTCTATGCTACAGCACTTGCAGGTGCCAAAACAGAAGACGATGTGCTAATCAGTAATGCGCGCCATGCCGAGGCGCTCTACCGTGCAGGTGGCGCACTCGAGGCTGCATTAGCTGGAATAAACTCGGGATTAACTGGCGATTTATTAGCCGAGGATATCCGGCAGGCCCTCTATCATTTGGGTGAGATCACAGGTCAAGTGACGACGGATGATTTATTGGCTAATATTTTCGGGAAGTTCTGTATTGGAAAGTAACCAACAACCGGGAATACATCAGGGACTTAGCGTCTGTCTATGGCTTAATGAACGGACTTCGATCAACGATTGATTCCCCAGCCAAAATATACAATCACTAAAGATGATCGGCCTTTACTTCAAATTTTACATTGTGCTCCTTACAAATCAACTTCGCCACATCACGTCCCGTTTTAATTGCAATGGGTAACCCACCACCTGGCTGATTCCAATGGCTGGAATAGTAAAAGTTTTTTAGTCCAGGCAATTTAAAACCAACAGGCGAACGAGCAACAATATTTTTACCCGGCAACCACCCCTGGGTACTTCCTTTCCAGTTGCCAGTATAACGCTGAAAAGTAGCCGGTGTCGCCACATCCATGACCTCTATATTATCTCTGATACCTAGCCGTTTATCCAGAATGTCAATTATTTTATTAACCATTTCTGTTTTGGCCGCTCTGTATTTGGGGCGGTTGTTTTTACGAGAATCAATCCAGAATTCACGATTGGTCGTATAAAAACTAACCGTAACAACTGTTTTTCCTGGTGGCGCCAACGTAGCATCATAATTGTAAACATGAATCTCAAAACGGGGATAAGAAGTCCCGTCAGGTGACACCAGAGGCTCATCCAATGGGTAACGGAAAAAATGAGGTAACTCGGACAGATCCTTTGCGATACCAAATGAAAACTGCATCACAGAATAAAACACTTCCAATCCTTTCAAGTTTTTTAAATCAATCATTTTTTGATCGACAAACTTTCCATCCAACGCCTCAAACACAGTGAATTTCCAATCGGCAGCAGAAATAGTCAGATCCGAAAAATGCGAAACATTGTTCCGTACCAGCAATCCTTTTGCGACACCATTTTCGGTTATGATTTTTTTTACCGGAGTGTTGTAATGCATCGTGCCTCCATGATTCAAATAGCTTTGTTCAATTTTTTTTGCATACGCCATAGAACCACCAATTGGATAACCAGCACTTTGCTTGTCGAATATCGATAGAGGCACAGTGAGAACCATCATATTTACTTCATCTCCATCGTATAGCAATTCAAAACTCTCACGAAGAAATGGATTTTTGAATTTCCTTGCATACGTGTAGTTGGTGTAATTCTTTATTTTGAGAAACCAATACAAAAACTCCAGGTAACGCATCATTTTTATTCCTCGAATCATCGATGGAATAAACGGAAGGTCATCAAGGATAGGTGGCAGGTCAAACTTCTGCATCACCCGAATTGGTTTCATGAACGCCTTGATTGCCTTTGTATCTTCTGGTGCAAGGTCAATCATGTATTCCTCCAAACGATCAAGGTTGGTATAGAGATAAAATGTTTTTTCTCCGTATTTATTGACATTATCTTTCAATCCTACCTCTAATCGTACATCATGATTATGAAACTGAATCTTTTTCATATCCAGTATCTCATTCCATATTTTATAGAAAGATGAACCTGTGTCAGAGCCAAGAATCCAATGGGCGCAGCTATCAAATGTATATTCACCCTTTACCCAGCTGGTACAAAGTCCGCCAGGAATCGAGTGCTTCTCAAAAATATGTGTTTCGAATCCGTTCATCTGCAAATAAATCCCTGCAGTCATGCCCGAAACCCCACCTCCTATTATGTTTACTTTCATCTACAGATTAACTTTGGCTCTCAAAGGTAAAAATGAAAAGTGGGTGACTAACCTATCAAAAGCTGAGTATTCATTTTTCATTCAACTTGAATTCGATTTCACTGGAAAGCTAGTTAAATCTCGTGTGATCTGTTAAGCTTCTGCCCTTATCCAGAACATTCCAAACAAGAGCAAACAGGTTTTCGATTTCCAATGTATACACCTCTACTATAGCTATCCCGGTGTTCCGTTCCCAAACATTCAATATCGTTAATTCGATCTTCCAGCTTTAGTCTTTCAGGCAAAATTAATTGAGTTCCCTGAAGAAAAATGTAAATCTCTACTGGTAGCCCTTTCTGACGCATCGATCAATGGGCTTCCAATCTGCCTTTCACAATGGGTTTATCTGTAACTTGACCAACTAATCCAGAATCCAGATGCATCCATTGGGTCAATATCTCCTGATCACGTTTGCGTTTGTATTTGGAGGCATGGCATCCTCCAGAGCATCCTCTCCCTCAATCCAGGATTCATTGCCAACTTGTGGCTGGCTTTGCTTTCTGTCGGAATGGAACCTGAAGCCATACACCCTCGACCCGACAAACAAGACACTGAACGTTGGAACGCCATGGGGTCCTATCTGGTCCTCCGGATCAAACATACCTGCCTTACTGCGCCACCCGGAGGATCAAAATAATAACAGATTGTACGGATTCTACGATGGATGGATAGGCTATACACCTGACAAGAATGGCACAACTGGTCCCTTGCAGGGAACAGGCCACTACATTCCGGGCACCTATCGCTATATAGCTGGCAGTGACAGCTTTGCCATCCTCCACGCGATCTCACTCAACCCCCTGGTCCACTACCTGTACAGCTATAATTTGACCACTCCCCCTTCAATGTTGCGAAATGACCTGGACATTTCCACACCCCATATTGCTACAGATCGCCATCACCGCGCCTATGTGGCCATTCGGGAACCGGGAACAAATTTCTCCACCGCATCCATTCTCGTCCTGGATTCACTGGGATACGGCAGATGGGAATTCAATTTTGATCCGCCACTATCTGTGTATAACGCGATGGGAATGGCTGTCATCGGTGATGAACTTTACCTTTCTTTGGGTTCCCTGAACCCTTCATACCCCAACAAGCTCGTCCAGCTGGTGCTGGATTGTTCCTCTGGACAAGCTATTCCAACCGATAACCTTGTCTGGCTGAACACCAGCTTCTCTGGCCTGACATCCGGGACACCCGGTGATCCAATGGGGGAATGCCCGCCCAATACGGATCAGCCTCCGGCAATCCTGACCAGCCTTCATCCAGCCGACCGTAATCCGGTCGTTGACATCTCCCCAAACCCTGTCACATCAACGTTATTTATCCGATCAAATTCCAACCAGGAATGGTCTGCTACATTGCGGTATCTAACAGGTTCGGTTGTATGGACTGTGCAGTTTCAAGGGGATCTGGCATGGCCGGTTGACGGACTGCCGGCTGGCGTTTATGTGCTTCAGGTTACAAGTCATGATGTCACCTATGCCTGCCCGATCATCAAGGAATAGGAATTGGGAGTAACCAACGTATATTCACCAGTTTTCAAAACCTCCAGGAATGCCCGATCAATATATCGATTGATTGGATAATACAATTCATTCAGCCACATTGCAATGGGTTCTCAGATGTAAAAGTGTGGATGTTCCCGTAAATAACAGGATTAAAAATGGTCAATTCTCAGGCTGATATAAATCTGCCAAAAACTCCCATTACCATGTTTCCTTTTGGATAATAATATTTTCAGGTAGAGTAAATTTCAAATTACTCCTGACGAATGATTATCCGTTTTTCGACCTTATTGCCACTCCGCACTTGAAGGATATAAGTGCCACTTTGCAGATGACTCATATCGATCAATTTAGTATTCGGTCCTATAACTGGCTCCAAGTGTTCTAAATAAACACTTCTGCCTGAAAGGTCTGACAACAGGAGGTTTATTGGCGTTACTTCCTGGGTCGTAAAGTGAAGAGTAACAAAGTTTTTTGCTGGATTCGGGGAGATGGATAAATTGAAAGGGAACATTGTAGGTTCATCTGTAGCGACAGTTGATTTTATCCGGATACTATCTGCAATACCTATCCCCAAATTATAGTAAGTACCGGATGGTGTAGACTGCAGTTTGACAGGCCTGACCATATAAAAATGAAGTCCATCACCAGGCCCGATATCCAGAAATGAAGTCTGTTGAATGAGTGTATCCTGAAGTAGTGTATACTGACCATATTCCGATTGGGAATGGTAAACGTAATATCCCAGTACACCTGCCTCCGGGGAGGCAACCCAATTCAAATGGACATCCTCATTATCTGGTGAAGCCAGAGTGAGATCTGATGCCGGGCGAATGTAGTCTGTCCGGAGTGTAAGATCACCCATTAGGGCTACGCTCACAAGAAGAGAAGATCGATTTTGAAAAACCGAATACGTCGTATCCTGAAACGGATCCTGGCTCAGTTTTCTATTGTTTTGTGTAATTCGAGTAGAGTATCCAATATTTTCGCCGAGTGCCATATGATGAAAAAACCAATTCGGTCGGGACACCCAACAATTTGTGAGTGTTGGTGGATTTTGACATAATGGTGCACGCAGGAAATTATTCTGCACATTCCAATCACCAAAATAGCTGCCGAAATACATGGAAAAAATAGTGTTATTTGGTTTTTTCACCAAAGAATCAGTCGTTCCTACCTGATTGCAAAACGTAAAATTTCCTCCCCCTGCGCCATAAGCCCATTGGTATGATGCATTCGCCATAAACGGGACGATGTAATAATACCCGGCAACCGTGATACTATCCGGACTGATCAATGGCGCCCAATTTCGATAGGCATTTGCAGAATATCCTTCTCCACAGTTTGGTGGAAGCGCATCATTTAACACACCTCGATGTCGGATATTCAAACTGTTCATTTTATAGGCATGATCCTTCGCCAGATAATTTTTCATCAATGTGATTTCACTTGATGGAAATGCAGGCATATCGGATAAGTCAATGCGACTCACCTGTAATTCCAATGGCGATGGAATGATGGATTGATCCCATTTCCCATCCCCTGGAATATTGTGATTTGCAGAATATGTTCCGCTTTGAATGGTCACACTGGAATCCGTCCATACGCCATCCATATCGGCATAAAAAACATCAGCGGGCCATGCACCTTCGTGCTCCGGATGTGCATCGGGTTTAATTTTTCCACTGTAAGGCACAGCCAAATGACCCATCAATAAAACTGCAGTAACACCCGGATTGGAATTATAATCTTCGCGTACAATATCTTTTAGTTCGCTATCTGATGCCGAAGCAGAAAGATCATGACGAATAATCTGCCACCCATCGCCTCGAATATCGGCCATAAAGGTGATTAGCTCCAGAGCACAAGTCAGGGCAATCGATTCTTCAACGAGCAGGATGAGTGTTCCTCTATTATGAATGGCGGGAGCGTTTATCCCGGCATAAATGAACCCACCCGAATTGGTCTGATTGTCCGTTCCCAATGGACATGTGGTATAACCCCCACCAATGGTGACCCGATATTCATACGCTTTTCCAACCTCCACTTGATCGTCTGTATAGCTTGTTATTGCAGGAGAATATACAAGGGAATCAAGAAAAGGCCCCCAGGAGGAATCCGATTTTTGCTTTCGATAGATTTTCGTGTATGAAGGTGGCCCCCACGGAATGTCTTTCCACTTCAACGTGATCCTGGGTGGAGATTCCTGGACTGCTGCCGTTAGTTGGACGGCCAGTTGGCTTTGTGGAATATTTGTTTGTTGCGAATACCCGTTATATCCCCCTAAATAAATGAGAAAACTAAGGCCTAGAAAAATTTTGCGGGAAAGCAAGCAAGGCATCAAACGGAAAAAACGTTCCTTCATCTGGCAACCAATTTGATTGTTGAAATATACACATTCAACTCATTTAAAGTATACGTTACGACTAGATTGGACAACCATTTTTGCATTCGCTTGAAATCCTGAAAAGTCCGTCAAGATTGCACAATTATTGAGGGTGTACACTCATTCAATTTTTCATTTCTACTCCGCTTCAGATCTGTTCACACATTTTGGATTCACCGGATCATGTATAAATACAGCTGCTCCACCTTTTCCCTCGCCCAGGGCGTCTTTCGAAGGAATGTCAGGCTTGATTTGATCGAAGGGTCATGGGTGAAACACCGCACAGGAATCAGTTCACCCAGTTCTTCCCAGCCATAGTGGTCCACCAGCCGGCAGACCATGTCTTCCAGCTTGACCCCGTGTAGCGGGTTGTTGGGCTGGCCTTTCGACGGTTTCTTGTGATCTCCCATCACGTTTTCGTATTTATTTTATTGGCTATCAATGCACTCATTTCGAATCAAGGGATAAATGAATGGAGGACAATTTTACCTGCTCATTCAAGAAGTCAACTTGTATCTGGTTTAGTCCAGAAAAAATGACTTCCACATCCCTTTGACAGATTATTTCTGAATAACAACTGGCAGAATATCAACTTCTTGATCTGTCACCACGTGCAAATAATAATGCCCAGAATGACATGATTGAAGATCAATCGAAATAGAATTTTCGCCTTGAATCACAGCAACTATTTGCTGAAAGATGAGTCGCCCCGTGAGATCATACAGAGATATCAGGCCATTTTGGGGTACCAGGGACTGACCATTTATTTGTATACTATTTTGAGCGGGATTGGGCTGGATTGTCCATTGGGTCTTTTGCGCAAATTCATCCTCCACTCGTGTGGGGAAGAGTTCATTGGTGTATAATTTTACAACATAAATTCCACCGTAGTCACCTGTAAGTAGGACATCCTCATCACCGTCACCATCGATATCTGAAAAAGCGACAGCATGATCCTCTGGAGATATAAACGGCACGTCAGGTACCAAGGAATATACCCCAGCACCATTATTCGAATATAATTTTACAACTTGATCGGGAAAGTCACTACCCATAATAAGGACATCCGGGTCGCCATCATTGTCTATATCCGAAAAATTTCCTGTACCACTTTTGACATTGTGAAAGTAAGATTTCTTCGTGAAGACACCCATACCATCATTGATATATAAACGTGTGACCCCAAAAAAATCAAATTCTATCCCGGTCATGAGAAAATCCTGATCACCATCGCCATCCACATCAGCAAATTCAATTGACCCGTCATAGACATCACTAAATTTTGTTCCTGCTGATTCTGTATAAATTCCTGAACCGTCATTTAAATAGAGCCTTGTTAAAGTGGTAGAAAGACTTTTTCTCCCGAATATGAGTGCATCATGATCACCATCGCCATCCACGTCGGCAAAAGCTACAGTGCTTTCAAAGAGACCTGGAAAAGGAGTTCCAGACATTTTTAAAAAGGCCCCATTTCCATCATTGATATATAAATCCGTAATGTTGGAGATGCCAGAATAACCAGAAATGAGAACGTCCTGATCTCCATCTCCATCCACATCAGTGCAAGCTACTGAACCAAAGGATGCCCCATTGTTTGAATTTTCATTTGCCAAAGTAAAAGATCCTGATCCATCATTCAGATAATATTTGATACTAGGAGTTGCCGCTGAGGCTTCGCCTGCAATAAAAACATCCAGATCGTTATCACCATCAATGTCTGCAAATGCAACAGAGCTATGCGAAACTCCAATAAACGGTGTTCCTAACACTTCACTAAACACACCCTCCCCATTATTGAAATACAACTTTGCAACAGGCCCTGCTAGCGTACCACCAGTTATCAGGACATCCTCATCATCATCATTATCAACATCCGCAAAGGTAATCGTCCCACCTACTACAGGTTCAAATGGCAATGGGGTTGTTACCTCAATAAACGTTTGAGCAAATAGACCAGTTGTTAACAGACTGAGGAGAAGCGAAAGATGAAGAAGTCTCATAAAATTCAGAATTGACTGATAACTGATTATGCAGACTCAAAGTAATCCAATTCATATACTCTCAGCCCATTCTGTAATGCCATCCCGAATAAATTCAATTCCTCACTTTTTTGTACTTTAACGACTTGAACAACTTTTACTTCCAACTACACTATATGCACTTGATTTTTCACCTTAACACTTTTTGCACTATGAAACTGAAGATGCTCCTGATTGCACTACTTTTGCCACTCATCATGATGGCCCAGGACGAGGCTCCACAGCGGTCGCTGTGGCAGACCATTTATCTCACACCAAACCCGGCAAACCTGAAAGCCCTGGGAGCGGCCTTGACCCATCACGATCAGACCTACCACAAGGATGCCCCCTACACAGCATCCGTGTATAGCGTTGCCAACGGACCGAATACCGGTAAAATGGTCTGGATGATGGGGCCTTTGAAATATGCCGATCTGGACAATCGTCCAAATGAAGCAGCCCACGATGCAGACTGGCGCGACAATGTAGTGTCGAACATCACCAAGGCTGAACAGGCGGAATTCTGGAAGACCGATTTCAAGCTGTCCAATTTCAAAGAAGGTAGTGCTCCGGCCAAACTGATCTATGTCCGCTACCATGAAATAAATGATGGCCAGGGCCATCGCCTGAACGACTTCCTGACCAAAGTCAGTGAAACCATCAAATCCATGCCAGATGGCGGCAAAGAGTGGGGAGTATTCTATAATGAATTCTGGCAGGGCAACAAGATCGGCCGACATGTGGCCACTTGCAGTTTTTTGAAGTCATGGGCCGAGTTGGATGAAGACATGAACTTCAAAAAGGCATTCGAAACCAAATACGGCGAAAATTCCTGGACCGGTTTTGTCCAGGATTCTGAAGAAATTTTCTCCAACCAATGGGATGAGATCTGGGAGTATAATGCCAAGCTGAGTAGCGACAGAACGAACTAACAGGTTCAAATCCTGCGTACAAACCCTATGACCTGATGACCCGGGTTATAGGGTTTTTTTATTTCCCCTCCAGCCACTCCCGCGCATTCACAAACACCTGGATCCAGGGAGAGATGTCATCACTTTTCCAATCTGTGGGGTGCTTTGCACAGGCCGGACGAAATCAATGCATATTCATGCTGCCGATTGAATGCTTATCCAGGCTTGTATATGGTAGGTGACAAAAGTTAAACCTGTCTCTATCCCATCAACAATCAATTCAATTTCCGAAAGCAGCTTTGGAATATCCTTAGTTGCCGTCTCCCAGACTGTATCCAAATCAATGTCAAAATAGTCGTGGATCAATTTATCACGCATACCTGCAATTGCTCGCCACGGAAGGTGATCGTACTTGTCCCGAAACTCGGAACTCAAACGCTTGGTTGCCTCTTCGGCTACTTCAATTTTCCGAATAATGGCATCCTGCTTTTCTTCATCAGCCTGAAACTGCTCGTAGGTTATGCCATCCACATATTGAACAGCTTTGGCAAAGCTAGACAGGATGTGATCCAAATATATCCGGTCATCCTTCAACATTCGTAGATCGTAATCAAGTCCCGTTCAATGTATTTTTTCAAGCGCGGATTCTTCAAACTGCCTACCGTGACCAAGTCTATCGGCATACCGAGCTTGTCAGAAAGCTCCTGTTCGATCTGCACTAATTTCAAAAGACCAATTTTCCCTTTGAACTGAATGAGAATATCCAGGTCACTACCTTTCTGCCCCTCACCTCTGGCAACAGATCCAAAGATGCCTATCATCGCAGGATGGTAAGGAAGCAGATACTGCAACAACTTGGCCTGTAGTTCCTTATTCATGATTTACAATAATGGGTCTAGTAAAGTTAACGGTTGAGAATGAACATTCGTTTCAATTCTTTATCCTCGGACCTTTATTGAATGATATGATTCAGAACCAACTCATTTCCCCTCCAACCACTCCCGCGCATTCACAAACACCTGGATCCAGGGAGAAATATCATCCCCTTTTCGATCTG
>JAHEAU010000255.1 GCA_024642625.1 Lewinellaceae bacterium | reverse complement strand
TTTCATTTGCTCTGCAAGGGCAAAAACATTCAAACCCATTTCTTCGAGTTCTTTCCGCACTGGCGTAAGATCGTTCGGGCTGGCCACCGTGACCTGAATAGTGGCATACTTGTCTGAACCGACTGACCCCTTGCGCAGGAATTCAGTAATGCTGTTAAATCCAATGCTGGGGATGCCCTCAGCAAATCCTTCCGGAACCAAGAGGTCGCCACCGCTCGGCCCAGGCCCATCGTGATTGACCTCCCGCACTCCGACGATGACTAATGGCGACTGGCGCTCGCTTAATGGACTCGCTTCCGGATTGCCCATCATGGCTCCCATCATCTGCATAGGATTGAATGACGCAGTACTCAACATTAATGTATCACCGATCAGGTCTTCGACCTTCATGTAGGTGTATACGTTTGCCGTATCCTTCTTTTTAGCCCGTTCCATATCTTCATTATCGATCCGAATCTTAAGCCGACGGAGAAGATCGGTGGAGATCACTGCCTGACCGAGGGTATCACTGGTCAGAAATTTACCAGCCAACAGGGTTTGATACGCCTGGGTCTCACCAATAGCCGGATCTACTCCGGTATATGTGAGGGTCGTGATATGGTCACCATAGGCTACTTTGGCCGGTTGTTGAATCTCGCCAAACGCTTCACTCACTCCCTTGATTTTACGGATACGATCCAACAGATCATCATCCAGGGGGACACTGATACCACTAGTGTCCGTAATGGCTTCAAGAGGGCGATTCATGTCCAGTTTCAAGGGAGTGACAGTAATCCTGGAAAACAGTCCGCTTGAAGTGAAGGCATCTGTGACATTCTTTTCCATACCACTGCCAAAGGCGACCATGGAGATCAGCGCGCCGATTCCAATCATCACACCGAGGATAGTGAGGCTTGAACGTAGTCTTGTCCGCCAGAGATTGCGGAGAGCCATACGGATGAGGTCGAGTGTGGTCATAATATTTCGGCTGTTCAAGGTTCAAGGGTGACCTGGAGGTCTACCAGTTCAAGGTTTAATGTAAAGATGTTGCTTAGGTAGGTCGATGATCCACCAATTGGCCATCTTGCATGCGGATGGTCCGTTCAGCGATTTTGGCCATATCCGGATCATGTGTGATCATGATGACTGTGCGTCCCTGTCGGTTTAATTCCTGAAGTAAGGCCAGGATCATCTCTCCGGTGTGGGTATCCAGATTCCCGGTCGGTTCATCGGCAAGGAGAATATCCGGGTCATTGGCCAATGCACGGGCAATAGCGACCCGTTGGGCTTCACCACCTGACAATTCAGTGGGGTAGTGATCCGCCCGATCGGCCAGTCCTACCTGCTCTAATAAAGCTAGGGCTTTGGCCTTTCGTTCAGCCCGTGAAATACCCCCGAAAGCAAGGGCCAACTCGACATTTTCCAGAGCTGTCTGGCTGGAGATGAGTTGAAACGACTGAAAGACCATCCCAACACGATACCGGCGGTGTTTGACCAAACCTTGCTTGCCTTCAGCAAACAGGTTTTCACCATTGAATCGGATTTCTCCGGCAGTTGGGGTATCTAGACCACCAAGCAGGTTGAGCAGTGTCGACTTGCCAGAACCCGATTTGCCGACAATGGCAAGGAATTCCCCCTTTTGGATATCCACACTGATGTCATTGACAGCCGGAACGGTAACCGAGGCTTTTTGGTAAATCTTTTGCAGATGGTGAATTTCAATGAAGGACATAGGTACAATTGAATGTGCAACTTCGCATATCTTTAATAATCAGCGGTCAATTTATCGACGGGCTGCAGGAATAGACCGACGATATGTGCTAGAAGAGGGGTATTGGATCTTTTCCTGAATATTTTTTTAAATGAGATCCATCGGACTTCAGGATCGCATACAGGCTTACAGAAAGATACATCAAAGAGGTTTACCTGGAAAGATGAAATTTCAATCCGGTGATGCACCAAATTCTCCAGGAGTGGTGCCCAGTGTAGTGACAGCATAGGTCCAATTAAGGGTGTGTGTAGTATATTTGTTCACGGTATCATTTCCAGCACTATCACCAGACGTTCTGAATGTGATAAGAGCGTATTACTTCGGGAAGTAAAACACATCAAAGTATTCAAAATGGCAGTAAAAGATCAAGTATTAGACATGTCTCCTCTTGGAATGATTTTTACTGTAATCAAGAGTAGTGAAGATACCAATGGGAAATCCCTGGACCTGGCATGGGATCTCTTACCACAGTGTAATATGATTGATCCATTATATCATATTCATCCTGAAGCCATCGAAACATATCACATTCTTGAAGGGGAAATGGAATTCTATATTTCCGACAAATGGATAACTGCAACTAAAGGTGACAAACTAAGGGTGGAAATTGGCGTGAAACATGCATTTCGCAACCCTACAGATAAAATTGTTAAGGTTTACAACACCCATGAACCTGCTTTGAAAATGGCGGAATATTTTGAGGATGTCTGCAAGGTCGTCGACTTGGCCAAGAATAAAAATACAAACCGGGTCAGCATGAAAAATATAAAAACCCTTCTACTTTTTGGAACTCTCATGATGAATTACAGACAGGAAATAATTGCAGTGGATCCTCCAGATTTTCTAGTCCGGTTGTTAGGATCTATTTCAAGATTTTTAGGTATTGATTATAAATTAAAAGAGTAGAAAATAGTATTCCGGTATTCTTTCACCAGGAAAAAATGTGGTACGAATATCCGGCTTGTAATTTGAATTCCCCAATTCCAATATGTAACGTCCATTTTGAAATAAAGAGGCTATTATCCTTATTTCAGTTTAATGCCAAAAAAACTTATCTGAATTAATGGTGTTGAATAAGAAAACATCATTCGAATGATTTAACCCTGGAATTACCGATCATTCCCTGGCACGCCTTTCTGATTGATTTTCAGGTTGAACACACACGACTTTAGTCCTCTTGCAATCAACTGTGGTGAATGGTTTGCTCATGTGATCACCAGTCAGAATATCACAATGATATAAATATTCGATTCGGCTTTGTTGATAATCAACTCGTATTGATCGAAAGGATGATTATCTTTCGAGAATGGATCTTCTACCTACTCAACGTCACTTGTTCGATATCCCTGATGGTATTGCTTATTTCAACTGCGCCTATTATTCACCATTATTAGTTGAATCGGCACGAAGGCTCCATGCAGGCGTCGATACAAAACGACATCCCTGGCAAATCACCATAAATGACTTCTTTTCAGATGCAGAACGCATTCGCGAGCTGGCCGCCTCACTCTTTGGCGGTGATGCTGACGGATACGCCGTAACACCCTCTGCCAGTTATGGACTGAGTACGGCTGCACGTATCCTGGAAACGGCGCTAACAAAAGCGGATCACATCCTGGTCATGGAAGACGAATTTCCAAGTGTTATTTTTCCATTGCACAGAATCACAGAACAGACCGGAACAGAGATTATTACTGTTACCACTCCACAAAATGGTGATTGGACAGCGGCCATCCTCCAACAATTCAATGCCCAAATCAAAGTAGTGGCTTTATCCACGTGCCATTGGACAAACGGTGCTTTAATCGACCTCCTGCAAATACGTCATGCATGCGACGAGGTTGGGGCCATCCTCATCCTGGATGCCACTCAATCACTTGGTGCAATGCCTTTTTCTATGGAGGAAATTCGGCCGGATTTTCTGGTGGCAGCAGCCTACAAATGGTTGCTTTGCCCATATGGGTTCAGTCTGCTTTATGTCGCTGAAAAATGGCGAAATGAACGGCCATTGGAAGAGACATGGATTGCCCGTGAAAATGCCATGGATTTCGGCAACCTGGCCAATTATTCGGATGTCTATATGGCTGGTGCCCGACGGTTTGAAGTAGGTGAAAAATGTGTGCCAACAATTCTTCCCGGCGCAGTGGCTGCTCTTGAACAGATCCAATCCTGGGGAGTCAAGAACATTTCCGGGACTTTACAACACTTGAATGAGGATATTCAAAATCACCTTCTTGGTCTAGGCTTTAAACTTCGGAACACAGCATTTCAATCTCCGCACATGATCGGTGCTATTGTTCCTGATAACTACAAAGGTGATGCAGTGAAGGAATTAATAGGACGTCAAATCTATATTAGTCAACGGGGCCGATCACTGCGTTTTGCACCGCATCTCCATATCAATATTCAAGATATTGACCGATTGAAATTTGAATTGACTGAAGTATTTGGATAATTTGAAAAGAATAGATTACTGAGGCAAATAGTGTGTACTTTTTACCAGGCAATATTTCTATTACAGATAGCAGAGCTGCACACCTTACTTTCCACAAAGTATCATCATGAATTGATGATTTCATGACAAGACGAATCAAGCCATAGACGACGACTTATCTATCCTTCCTTCTTATTTGTCGACAGCCCAAAAGGCAGATACAACGGACAGAAGCTGATAAAACTTGTCAGTAAAAAGATTGCTCCCAGAATCAATAGGATCATCCCCAACATTCCTGAAATAGTACCAGTGTAATAGAGAATACCAATAATGATAGCGACAATGATCCGGAGAGTCTTGTCAATCGTACCCATGTTCTTCTTCATAGCGGCGTAACTTTTCCACAAGCTAACACTCCACACGATTCATGTTGTGTGATCTAGGTCACCGGGCAGGCTAATCTTTACTTGCAATCAGCTCGAAAAATATCAACCACTGGCCCCAAGGCTGCAGGTAAACTGTCTGGTAACGGCGAACTCCGTACAAACTCCAGGTAATCCTTATATGTGCCAACAAAAGCATATTCCAGAACAACTTTTGTTTCACCAATTCGGCCTTTAACACCTTCCCCCTGGTAGGCAAAAATCGGCTGTCCAGTACTATCA
>JAHEAU010000044.1 GCA_024642625.1 Lewinellaceae bacterium | reverse complement strand
ACTGATGGCTTTATATATATCGAAACCTCCAAGTCCAGTAGGCCAATCGCTGGCGAAATAGAGCATTTCTCGAGTATAAAACGGAGTTATTTCATTTCCTGGAGAATTTACTGGTGAGCCCAAATTTTGTGGTTCTTGCCAGCCTCCAGATCCTAAACCTGTGCGATAAATATCAAATCCTCCTAAACCATCGGGTTTATCTGAGGAAAAAAACAGTTCCATACCTGATGGTGAAAATTGCGGCCATGCCGTAGAGTATGTTGCATTATTAAATGGAAATGGGCGAATGTTCTCCCACAAACCTTTTGAATTTACATCGGCAATAAACAGGCTGGATTGAAATCCTGCTTCTGTTGAAAGTCGGGCATTTCCTGCCAAGCTGGCACGCATAAAAATGACTGTTCGACCATCCGGGGAGAAGGTAACAGGGCCATTATTTGGAGTTGGCCTGGCCTCTTGTTTGACTGGCTTGAGTGGATACAAAAATCCGTTCCCATCAACTGTTGAATTCATGAGGTAGTGGTATTGTTCCCCTTGAATCCATCCATTTGGATATTTTGGCAGGTTCGGATTAAATACATTGACATACAGGCGATCGTTTGACCAACATGGTCCAATCTCCGATAACGCACTGTTGATCAATTCAGCTTTTACACGAGCTGACTTTTTATCCGAATCAGATGCCTGTGCAAACTGGCAAGATTGAATGCCCTGTTGCGCCAATACAGGATATGTACCTGCGATATCTGACCATAGGTCTTCTGCCGATCGATAGTCTCCAGTTCTTGTCAAGCTCTGGGCATAAAGAATCAAGTCTTTTTCAGCAAGTGGCTTCGTGGCCTGGGCCTTAGCAAACAGATCGACAGCCTTTGCCGGTTGATTGACCATGGTATAGCACCTGGCTAGACTAACAATAGCTGTATTGTCTTCTGGATGATCAGTGAGATAAGCCGTGAATCCTTGTATTGCAGCTTGGTAGGCATGCAATTCAAATTGTTTATCAGGCACTTTCAATGTTGATTCCTGTGCTTGGATCAAAAGTGGAAGAGCAAGTGCCCAAAGAGGTAAATAGAACCGCAATGCATTCATGAGATCAGGTTTTGACGCGGCTTCGGGATAATGATCAAAGGTAGAAATAAACCACTTATCACAATCAATTACAATATGAAATCAGTTCAGGATCATTTATCTACAATCGACAAATGCTTAACATATGGTCTGATATCCTAGAAGAATTGTCTGTAGAATGGCATTTTCAGTGGTGTACTGACAAAATCAGTTAAATTCGCAACATCCTTTATCTCGACTACATGATCACAAGACTCACCTTCCTCCTTTTGTTCGCATGGGCATCCATGCCCAATGCTCACAGTCAGCAACTCACCCACATACAAGGTGATTTGATTGTTCACTTGGCATCTGATAATACGTTGTCAGACGTACTGAATTCAGCTCAACGATTCCAGAATATTCCGACTCAATTACGGGTCAATCGTGCACTGGCACCTGATTCCAGAATTTGGTTGTTACATATGGATCATACCAAAGTAAACGAAGTTGACTTTTTGGTTTGGATACGACGCCAGCCTGGTATCCTTTCAGCCCAATTCAATCATTTGGGCACTTTCCGAAAATCACCAAATGACCCCAATTACTTTCAGCAATGGCATTGGAAAAACACTGGCCAAAACAATGGCCTGGTAGGATCTGATCTGGACATGGAAGAAGCATGGGAGATTACAACTGGAGGTTTGACTGCCACCGGGGATACCATCGTTGTCGCTATCGTGGATGATGGAACCGATCTCGACCACCCGGATCTCGCCGCGAACCATTGGATCAATCACCAGGAGATTCCTGACAATGGACTAGATGACGACGGTAACGGATATATCGATGATTATTTCGGTTGGAATATCAATCAGGATAATGACAATGTTGACAATGGCGGTCACGGTGTCAATGTTGAAGGAATGATTGGAGCGGTTGGTAATAATGGTGTTGGACTTACCGGAGTCAATTGGGCAATCAAAATGATGACCATTCGGCCAAGTTCAACCCAGGAAGCACTGGTCATCGAAGCCTATACCTATGCCTTGACGCAACGAAAACTCTACAACCAGACGGATGGAAAAAAGGGTGCCTTTGTCGTGGCTATGAATTCCTCATGGGGTATCGATTTTGGTGATCCAGCCGATGCGCCTATTTGGTGCGCCTACTATGATACCATGGGAGTATATGGTATTCTGAACTGTGGTGCCACAGCCAATCTCAATATCGATATTGATATTGAAGGTGATCTGCCGACTGCATGCAGCAGTGAATATTTAATCTCCGTAACAGCTACAGACAATAAAGACAAGCGAAACTTCTCTGCCTTTGGAAAAACGACAATTGATGTAGCTGCACCAGGCGAGAATGTGCGCACTACGTCAAACAATGGCAATTACACTACAACCAGTGGCACTTCTTTTGCGTCCCCCACTACTGCTGGTTTGATTGGCTTATTGTATTCGGCACCGTGCTCTACGATTGGTCAACTTGCAAAGGCAGCACCTTCTGAAGCCGCAAAACTTGTTCGAGATGCCATTTTCGAAGGTGTAGATAAAATACCAGCACTCAAAGATGAACTGGTTACCGGAGGGCGTATAAATGCTTTCAAAAGTCTGCAATACATCCTTTCCAACTGCGGGCCATGTCCTGGTCCAGCCAACATCCAATCTTCAGTCAATATGGATGAGGCCATCATAAGCTGGATTTCCACTGACTCGACTTTAACCAGTTCACTACGTTGGCGAATTGTCGGTGGTCCTTCATGGACAAATGCCGCTGTTGCCGCAAGCCCATACACATTGAATGGCCTCACTGCATGCACTGAATATGAAGTTGAGATTAAATCGGTCTGTGCTGATACAAGCAGCGAGTACACCTCATTTGTCTTTACATCGGATGGTTGCTGCGTACCACCTACAAACCTGGCAGTAGATGACCTGGGTGATGATTTCATTGACATCTCCTGGGACGTAATTAATGTAGCCGACAACTACAAAGTGCAGTATAAAGAAAAGTCCGCCTTTGATTGGATTGTTATACCAAATGTAACAGGGTCATCATTCACGATCACTGGTCTTGCTCCTTGCAGTGGGTATTATATCCAAATCATCTCCAATTGTGGAAATGACAATTCAGATCCTACAACAACCCTGGAAGTTCAAACATCAGGTTGTGGTGCATGTAAGGATAAGATGTATTGTGATGCATTTGGCAATGATTCAGGAATAGAATTTATTGATTCAATTAAAATAAGCACATATATAAACGCCTCCGGAAATGATGACGGATATGGTGATTATACCAATGATGCAATTCAATTGTTGACGTATTATAAATACCCATATCGATTGGTCCCTGGATTTAGTGGAGGCTTTGCATACACAGAAACATTCAGGGTATGGATTGACTACAACCAAGACGGTGATTTTGCTGATGCAGGTGAAGAAGTCATTTCTCCTGCCGGGTCAAATATGGCCGTACAAGGCTTCTTTAAAATACCCGGCAATGCAACCCCTGGTGTAACCAGAATGCGAGTTGCGATGTCTTATGGGGCTGCTCCCCTACCCTGTGGTAGCTTTACGTTTGGCGAGGTTGAAGATTATTGTGTGAACATTGTTGAAGCATCTGAACCATGTGATTTTCCCGATGATGTCAAAGTGACTTCGACCACTCAAATGGGAGGATTAATTAATTGGACCCCCATAACTTCAAGTGTCGGATATATTGTTGAGTTTCGTGAAGTAGGTGCACCCTCCTGGAATTCACTGAATGTAACTGTTCCGCCATTTGCGATTACTGGATTGTCACCTTGTACTGATTACGAAGTGCGAATACAGACAGATTGTGATACGTCGGTATCCGTATCGAGCCCAGTCGTCACATTTACAACGAAAGGCTGTGGTGCTTGCCTTGATTTTGCTTATTGTAAATCTGCTGCCAGTTCGGCCAACTTCCAATGGATCGATGAGATCACTTTGAGTGGGGTAACGAATAATTCTGGAACCAATGGCGGCTACGCATTTTTTGAAGATTTGCCGATTACCTTGAATACAAACTACGAATATCAGATTGTGATAAAGCCGGGTTTTGATTTTGACCCATATAACAATTACTACCGGGTTTATATCGATTATAATCAAAATGGTGCCTTTGGTCCATTTGAACAAGTGGCTGTTCTTGATGACGACAATAGCGATATGGTCACCCTTACATTCGAAGTACCAAACGGTGCTGCAGCGGGTCCAACACGGATGCGAGTGATTATGTCATCTTTCTTCGGAGACAATGATCCTTGTCTAGAATTTGGGACAGGTGAAGTTGAAGATTATTGTATCAATATCGTAAAGGCAGCAGCACCATGTATTCCTAGACCAGTGACGATCGCAGACATTGACAATGGCTATGTCACATTGGGTTGGAAAAATGTGATTCCGGCTACTGAATACCTTCTAGAATACAAACTCACTACAGAAACTGTATGGACACAGGTGAGTTCCAACACGACTAGTGTCACTTTGACTGACCTCCTGCCTTGTACAGATTATGAGGCTCGAATGTTGACAATCTGCAATCCAGATACCACATTATACAGCCCGGTTTTTGCATTCAAGACCTTTGGATGTGGCGCTTGTCTGGACTATAATTATTGTGAGCTCTTTGGCAATTTTGCCACATTGGAATGGATCGAATCCGTAGACGTAAATACACTTTCGAAGACATCCGGTACGGATGATGGCTATGCATTCTTTGATGATGTAACCACTGTTATGGATACGGGAAAGGTCTATAATGTGACAATTACGCCTGGATTTAACGGTTTTGAGTACACCGAAAATATGAATGCCTGGATTGATTTCGATCAAAACGGTGTGTTTGATAACACTGAGTTAATTATCACTGGCGCTGCCAATACGGCAATCACAGGTCAGTTTATCGTGCCAAGCGTTACCAAATTTGGCGAAACGCGTCTACGTGTTTCTCTTGCTTTTGGTTTTAGTCCAGGAGCTTGTGGTGAGATAGGAAGTGGTGAAGTAGAGGATTACTGCGTGACGATTAAGCCAGGTGAAATCCCTTGTCTTGTACCTGAAAAGTTTGACACTGTTACTGTCGGCCGGTATTCAGCCTCAGTAAGTTGGGACACCGCAGCTACTTCCATCGCGTTTATTATCCGTTTAAGGGAGGCTGGCACCATGGACTGGTTGGTCGAAATGCCGACATTGGATAATAGCTATGTTTTCGATGGGCTTAAAGAATGTACGGAGTACGAGGCCCAATTGGTGACAATTTGCCAAAACAAAATTAGTGAAGCGGGAATCGTACTGTTCAAGACAGATTGTGCATCGTCTATTTCTGAACCTGGAGGTTCCATACAGCGATTAATTGCTTTCCCCAATCCGTTCAGTGATCTTCCAACTTTGGAAATATCCGGAAATACATTTAGCGATAGCCAACTACGGATAATGGATATAAATGGCCGATTTATTGGCGGACAACCATTAAGGATCCAACCTGGAATCCAATTGGTGACCTTGACTGCATTACAGGCCGTTCCTTCCGGGATGTATCTGCTGCAAGTCATCCAGGAATCCGGGCAAACCACAACGATGCGGTTGATGAAACAATAATGCAGAATTACCTGATTGAAAAAGCCGGATCAATGTGGTCCGGCTTTTTTCATGGTGAGGCCGGGTGAAAAATGAAAAAGGAGCGACCGATGGCCACTCCTTTTTTTCGTTATATCACAATCCCGGATTAGAACGGGCAATGTTTGCACTCGTCAATTCGGGCATTTTCATTTGGTTTGGACAATTTGGATTTATCAGGTTCAACACATCCGATACATCCAAGGATCCTGAATTCAGTACGACGATTCATTTGGTGCTTCCGTTCATTACACGGGACATTGTTGACGCAATCATTTACAGGAACAGTTTCACCGTATCCCCTGGGGACCAATCGATCCAGACTGATTCCGCGCTCAACCAACCAATCTACTACTGCCTCTGCTCTTCGTTGAGACAACCGCTTGTTGTATCGATGAGATCCACGAGCATCTGTGTGTGAGGCCAACTCAACAATCAGATTCGGGTTTTCCATCATCATTTTTTCCAATTTCTCCAGCTCTGGAATGCCTTCAGCCCGCAATGTTGCCCGATCAAAGTCATAATAGATATGAAGCAAATAAGCTACAGGCTCACCGTCAATTGATGGCGTTGGACTCGGTTCAAAGTTTGTCGTTTTATCGACAATCTTTCCGCCGCGGTACGTTACTCCATCAACGATCGTATTCGCTGGTTTACCTGTGCTCGGATCTATCCATAACTGTGTTTCAGGATCAAATACTGGTTTTTTCTGAGTAAGCGAATTCTCATTCGTTGAATCACCTTTGATCGGTTGCAAATACAAGTCAACTGAGACGATGAAGTCTTCTGTTATATTCTTTGTACACTGATCCTCCTGGAAAGCGGCCAGGAAGTCTTGTTTTTCTGCTTTGACCTTGTAACAGCAATCACGGTTCAAGAGGAAAGAGTAGGTTCCACTTTCATCAGTTGTAGCCGTTTCGACCTGATCTGGATCACAATCATTTGTCAGTGTAACCAAAGCGTTGGCCAAAGGCTGACCGCTGCGTTGATTAAAGACTGTGCCCTTCATGGTGATTGTCACAGATCGGCGCAATGGTATTTCCACTCGTACAGGAACATCGGTAAGCCCTTCTGTACATCCTTCTTCCTGGTTGGGGTCGTAACCATCCAAATTGGCAGTATAATCGCAGCACGTGTTCAGTTTAATCTCGAATCGAGCGATTCCGTCTTTATCAGTCGTTGCTTCTCCCGAACTGCAGCTGTGTGTAATGCTTACACCTTTGAGTGGTTTTCCGGTCAATTGGTCATAGACATAAACCTCAACCGGAGCAGCTGTTTTGACAAAACTATAGATATCATCTCTACCTTGGCCACCAGGGCGATCTGACGAAAAATAACCGAATGTTCCTTGCGCGTTCAGAACGATACCCAGATCATCATAGCTAGTGTTCATCGGATAACCGATGTTCTCGGCGTCACTCCAACTTTCTTCTTCAGCGTTCCACTCCATACGGTAGATATCCAGTCCGCCCAAACCAGCCAGACCGTTAGATGAGAAATAGAGCGTCTTGTCGCCTTGCCAGGTAGGAAAGATTTCGTTGCCTTCCGTGTTTACTTTGTTCCCCATGTTTAATGGAGGGCCCCATCGACCATTTTCTCTTTCACTGTACCAAAGATCCATACCTCCAAATCCGCCTGGCATATCTGACGAAAAGAATAATTTCTCGCCGTCGGGAGTCAAACATGGATGCGCTACACTATACTCATCAGAATTGAAAGGCAAGCTCTCGAGGTCGCTCCACTTGCTACCTGCAACATTCCTGGAATAATAAACTTTCAAACGTGTCGTCCCACCATCATCCTTGCCTGTTTTTCCATCCTTGTAATTGTTACGGGTAAAGTAGATCTCAGATTGATCACTTGAAAAGGTAACCGCCGCATCGTGATATTTTGAATTGAGATCGCGCGAAAATTTTTCAGGCTTGCCATAAGTTTCAGCTCCAAACTGACCAGATTCATTTTTGATCTGTACTTTGAACAACTCAAGGAATGGCGAACCTGTCCACGTATGTTCCCGTTTGATTGCTGAACCTCTGTCCCGATCGGAAGCAAAGATCACATTGTCCTCATAGATTGCAGGACTGAAATCATCCAGATCAGAATTAAATGGCAGATTCGTTACCGCGTAGATTCCTTCATGCTTGGTCATCAATTCTTCCTGCTCATCCAAACCAGCCAAGAGGTTTTGTGCACGGACATCATCCGGTGCTACGGCAAGATATTCTTCAACCCACGTTTTGGCCTGGTCTCCTTTACCATTTTCCTGCAAGGAAAGTGCATAATACAACTTGTGAATTGGTTCAGCCTCTGGTAACCGGACGACCTGACCATACCAATATTCGGCATTTTCAGAGTCTGCGGTATGCCGATAACACTCAGCCAAATTGATTTTGGCTTCTGCATTGTCATGGTCTTCCAGCACTTGCTGATAGACTTCAATAGCTGAGGAATAATTCAAATCCTGCATGTATTTGCTGGCACGTTTGAGCTTTGCCGACTGACCAAAAGCAGTCATACAGCTGAAAACCAGCAGAAGTGTCAGGAGAGTGGTTTTGTGGAGGATGTTCATGGCGGGGTCATTTAACAGAATACACCTGTTTAATTAGAAATAACGAGGTGTGACGATCTTTTTCGTTTGATAATTGAATTCGTAACCGACCATAACTTCGAAGGCGCCGGCTGTCACTGTATTCAATTGAGTGAGTGGGTAATCAAATGCAGCACCAATACGCAAGCCATTAGTGAGGAAATATGAAGCCCAGATGTCAGCAGAGTCATAAGAACTCCGGTCATTATCAAATGCTTCAAGAGAAGAGCGGAATGCACCACCGATCCAGAACCGTTCAAAAAAGAGAAGAGAAAGATCAATGTCAAACTCGGTAGGTGCTTTGACATTTTGTCGATCTTCATCCTTTCGCAGCTTGGAGAACCATCCGACATTTTTGACGAGAAGGATGGGCCGGAACATTAATGCTTTCCCATTCAATGGAATGACACCTCCAGCCGTCAAGAAATAATGCCGATACTGACGAGCATAGTTTGTGTAGTTCTCCGTAACATTCTGTTTACGAAGGTCATATTCAACCAAATGTGGGGAAGCAAATCCTGCAAAGAAATGTTGGGTGGAATAATATACGCCTGCACCAAAGTTGGGCTGCCATAAATTGGGTGTTTCATCAAATGCAGGATCGGGATCCTGAAGTGTCAGTTTGGTCCAATCTGCACGCCAATTAGTCAAACCTGCTTGTAAACCGATAGCCAACTTCCCTTTTCCAAGTGGAATCCGGTACGCATAGGCGATTTGAGCTGACAATGTATTCGTTGGACCGATATGATCATTCAGGAGACTGAATCCCAGACCGACTCTATCATTTGCAAGAGGCGTATGCAACGTCAACGTCTGGGTGGTTGGGGCGCCTTCCAGCTCCCACCATTGAGATCGATGCAATAATCCAATCGACATATGCTCGTTTGATCCTGCATATGCTGGATTATAGACTAGACTATTGAACATATATTTTGTAAACATCGGGTCTTGCTGGGCTAATGCCGAACCGACAAAGCCGGACAAGACGACAATCAGGATACCAATCCTCCTCATAATGTTCTGGGATTTAATCAGTTATAAAAAACAAGTGAGTATACATCACACTGTTCTATCATATTTGGCAAAAACTATGCTAAAAATGCATATTCAATCAGCGATGAAGATGTACATACCCTGAAAGCACCGGAAGTCCTTCCGGTTTCAGAATATAATAATAGGTCCCGTCTGGAAGTACCAAACTTCCCCAGGTGCCATCCCAATCGCCTTGATAATCGGTTTTGATGAAGATACGATTCCCCCAACGATTATACACTTCTAATGTATTCCTGGGAAACGCATCCAATCCATCAACTGTAAAATAGTCATTGATACCATCTCCATTCGGCGAAAAGCCGGAGAATGGAGTCAGCAATGCTGCAATATCACAATGGATGGTTATTGCCACGAAAGCTGTATCACATCCGATTGGATTGCACACCTGATAGGCCAATTGATCAAACCCGCAATAATCACTATTTGGATGGTAAGTAATACTTCCATTTTGTTCGACAATAGCTAGCCCGTTTGTTGGGCCAAACCCCGGGACAAGCTCCACAGTGATCGCTGTTTCTCCCCATTCATCATTAAGGAGTACGGGGACATTCAAAGTTTGGTTGAGGTCAGTTACCGTTTCATCATCCTCTGCCACCGGAATTGGCTCTATGAAGGGTTGCGAAACGACAATCTGAACAAGTGTTGTGTCGCATATTCCAAATTCATTGCACGTTACCAGACAAACCTGACTTTCTCCCTCATTCAATCCATTCAGAATGGCGCAAGATGTCAGAAGATCAATGCTCAGAGAAAATGGGCCATTGGGAACAAGTGGGCACGTATTGTTTGTAGACAAGATACTTCCTGCAAGCTCAGAGAAATCAGGACAATAGGTAAGCTGCATGCCCACCAATATCTGAATTGAATCCAAGGCCAAGTGAGGTGGCACCACCGCTATGTAGACTGTTGTAAGCGACTGATTTCCGAATTCGTCCTCTATCAATAAACATATAGTATCCGTACCAGGCTGGAATCCTGAGTAAGATAGGCAAGTTGTCAACGGGTCAAATTGAATCGATGCAGACATTCCAGATTGACCAGGACAAACGTTACTCATGGTCAGAATTACACCGGGAAATGTTGAAATATCCGGACAAAACTCCTCGTCAAAAAACAACCCGGTCTGCAATGTGATTTCATCTTCAAGCTTGAAGAGGACATGGATCTCAACCGTTAGTGTATCACACATACCTTGATCATCACAAACTTCGAAACAAGCATATTCCGGACCTCCAAACGACTGACCACTAATTGGAATACAAAATTGTCCCGGTTGGACATTGACCAATGAATTCATTCCGGATCCATCCGGACAAAGGTTCTTGATCGAAATTGGATTGCCAGTAAGCACTGACAAATCAGGACAAAACGCCAAAGTTTCTCCCTCATATACTGAAACTGGAATTGCCGATAAGGCCCCTGGATAAAGGACCTCTATCACATATTTGGTGGTTGTACAAAACCCAAACTCATCGCATGCTGTCATACAGACAGTATCTTCTCCAATGGTTGTGCCTGTCCAGGATACACATCCGGTCAAGACATCCCATTGGGCCATTGACGCCGGATAATTCGGCGCCGAACACTGGTTTTGTATCCATGAAACGGAGCCGGTTAGCCCAGAGAGGTCCATACAGGTTTCGCCCATCCACCCGATTTCCGTTTGTATAATCTGTTGAGTAAAACTGTTGCATCCAACCAAGATTTGTAATGTATCCAAATCACCTGTTTGTTGGTTTAGGGCAACGAATTGATGAATGCCCTTACCAACTGTAATACCAAGAGCTTTCGTTGTATAAGAGACATTATACCCAATAATTCCTGGCGTATTAATCGACAAAACGGTGAGGAGCATTTGACTATATACTGAAGATGGTGTGCCGCCTCGAATCTGAAATGCTGCCGGCACATGTTGCCAGTTACCCATTGGATCCCATAAGTTCATAGAATCAACCAGAGCAGAGATATTCAGAAATTGCCCTTTGAATACTTTGCCATTGACTTTCCAGCTATCCAATCGATAAGGACCTGCATTACCTTTCCCAAACAGAAACTCATAACTATAGATACTTAGAGTATCCTGTTTACAAACCGGGAATGGACCAGAAAAGGAATTTCCATCCAAGGTAAATGCAAAATCTGCAATGGTTGAGGGTGAAATGTCACCCAGACAAGCTAATGATGTTCCGGAACAATCTGGAAGAGAAACGACAACTTCTGGTTGCGAAAAGATAGAACCTGTCTGAGCCTGGACCCATGAAAATGGACCTATCAACAGGACAAACAGGCAAAGCCGAATTCTTGAATACGCGAACATGGGTACCAATTTCACAAGACAAATAGTGTCCTGATCAATCCACAAACCATGCCAATTATCTGATAAAAAATCCTAATATGTTAAGACCCAAGAACAATCGAACAAATTGTAAGAACACCAAAAGTTATACTTGCAATACCATTGGTTGTAAAGAAGGCAACGTTCACTCTGCTTAAATCATCGGGCTTGACTAAGCGATGCTGCAAGATCAATAACGTGGCGAAAGCAGTAACCGCCAATATGAGTAGCCAGGATATCACATTGAAATCCCGAATGACCAGATTTGCAAATCCAATCAGAGCCAGGAAGGATACTATGTGCAAGATTCTGGAGGTGTTTAATGCAGTCGTTCTCCCTAACCAGGAAGGAATTGAATAGAGCTGATGATCTTTGTCAAAGTGTTCATCCTGAAGTGCATAGATCACATCGAATCCACCGACCCAAAACAAAACAGAAATACCCAGGAAGATGACTGCTGGATTCATCTGCCCAGTAACCGCAATAAATGCTCCAATGGGTGCCAGAGCCAGCCCCAGTCCAAGAATCAAATGACAAAGTGGAGTGACTCTTTTGGTGTAACTGTAGCCCATAATGACAGCTAAAGCCACAGGTGAAAGGGCAAAGCACATGGTATTGATCGTCGCTGACGTGACAATGAACAGAATGGCATTCACGCCCACAAACCATTTGACCTGGTTTGGATTTAAGAGACCTGATGGAATCTCCCGAATAGCGGTTCGTGGATTCCGTTTATCAATTTCCGCGTCGACAAGTCGGTTAAATGCCATTGCCGTATTCCGCGCAAACACCATGCACAGAACGACTTTCAATGCCAACCAGCCAAAAGCCATGGGAGGGCCATCATAGATGCCCAGGACAAATCCAACTGCGGCAAATGGTAGTGCAAAAATTGTATGACTGAATTTGACTAAAGAGAGGAATTTTCGGAACATAACAGGACAATATGTTCGCAAAGATTGCGAATATGGCATGATTTCAGGCTCGTTTTGACAAAACGAAAACAGCCCGATCAACTTCTCAGTTAATCGGGCTGTTCTTGAACGATATTATCTACAGATTAATGACTCTGTACTGCTTTCGCTTCGTTTGGCTCACCGATAACCTCTCCTTTGATTGTAAGGAAGGATTGAGGTGGGTTTGTATTTGCTGTGATAGTTACACGCTTGCTTTGTGGGCCACTTTTGCTTTTTGAGTCAAAAACGACTTTAATAACACCTGTTTTTCCGGGAGCAATCGGCTCTTTTGGCCATTGAGGAACAGTACATCCGCAACTTCCTTTTGCATTGCTGATAATCAAGTTCTCCTTGCCCGTATTGGTAAACGGATATTCATGAGTCACTTGCTCGCCAGCTTTTACCTTGCCAAAATCATATTCATCTATGGCAAAGGTCATTTGTGTTGTCGGTCCTGATGGAACTTCTGCTTCAGCTTGTGCTGCTGGTTGGGTACCTACAGTTTCTCCCGGTATGACGGGTTCAACTGTTTGCTCTGGAGCAGTTTCAGCGACAGATGCAGATTCATCGCTACCACAAGCAGCGAGTGTGAGAATGGATGCGGAAATGGCAAATCCGAAAATCAATCGTTTCATTTGGAAATCTTTCTTTGTTGATGAGATTCAATACGCAATAATCGTGAAGTACTTCACAGGTGACAAAATTAATAGGCTTCAATGCCTTCCCCTGTTAACAACGTGTTAATCAAAAAGCCAATGTTTGAAGTCTTCTAACTCCATGGTATTGAGACAGTTACTAGCACGCATTCCCGCCTTTTGTGCCATCCGAACACCATGCCTGATATCTTCAATTCCAGCAGTAGAATGAGCATCCGGATTAATGGCGATCTGCACCCCTTGATCCATGGCATACGGGAGCCAACTGTAATCCAGATCCAGGCGTTGAGGGTTCGCATTTAATTCGATAACCACTTGGTTTTGAGCACACGCATCAATCAGTTTTTGATGATCAACAGGATACCCACTTCTAGCCAGTAGCAATCGACCTGTAGGGTGACCAAGAATGCGCGTTCGTGGATGTTCAATAGCCTTGATTAATCGTTCCATCGCTTTCGCTTCATCCATTTTAAGTTGACTGTGGATGGATGCGATGATCAAATCAAAATCTCCCAAGACCTCTTCACTGTAGTCCAGTTCTCCTGAATACAATATATCCGATTCGATGCCATGAAAGATCTCGAATGGGGCCAATCGCTGATTTAATTCCCTGATTTCCTGGGCCTGTTCACGAACCCGATCGGGTTTCAAGCCGTTTGCATAAAAAGCAGACTGTGAGTGATCAGTAATCACTAAATAAGCGTATCCACCTTTTTGTGAAGCGAGTGCCATTTCTTCTAGTGAATGGATGCCATCCGACCAAGTACTATGTGCGTGAATAACCCCGCGAATAGAGTCATTGGATATGAGGTTTCCAGGTCTATTTGCTGCAGCTTCTGCCCATTCCGGTGATTCGCGCCATCCTGGTTCATGGTCGGGGAGCTTGGCCTGCCTAATAAACGAAGCCTCCGTGTCACCTTCTCCCGCTCCGTTCCATTTTTGAAGGTAAGCTTCAGTACCTGTAGTTTCCCATAATCGCTGACCCCATTGAATTTGAGGTGTGATCCAAACGTAAATGGCAGGTCCATGTTCTTGCCGATTAATCCAACAAGGCTCTGGCTCCTCAAGGTACTCCCATCCCTCATCTGACGGAAGTTGAACTGGTTCAATTGGAGCCCACAACAAGGAAATGTCAGTGATTACTTGACAGCCACGGCGCAATTCACCAGTCATACCAACCTGACTATTCGGATCAATTTCTTTCAATCTCGACATCATATCTTCAGCAAATCGCAGTGCCTCCGGATAGCGTAGTTGACCTTTTGTCTGTAGATAAAAGTCCAGTTTATGGATCAAGTCAGCCTGTGTTTTTGATCCGAACCCCTTCAATTCAATCAACCGGTTTTCATTGCAGGCATAGAGCAATTCTCCAACAGACTCAACGCCCAACTCCATCCACAGAGATCTGACCTTCTTTGGGCCGATGCCCGGTACTGCCAAAAGATCAATAACACCCTCTGGGGTTTGATCTGCATATTTCTGATATGTCGCCAGAGACCCTGTTTCAACCAACTCTCGGATTTTTTCAGAAATTGCTTTCCCTATCCCACTGATCGATCCTAACTCTTCCAGTGACATCACCTCAAGTGGATCACCCCACTTACGAAGAGTGATATAGGCTTGCTGGTAGCTCTTGATCTTGAATGGGTTTTCACCGTGCAACTCCATAATCTCTCCCAACTGTCGAAACCAAGCTGCTATTTCTCTATTTGTCATATGATGGATTCATTCTAAGGTCCAATATAGTGCTCATCTTAACCGTCTTATCAGCTTTTATCCAATTTCATCCCAGATTAATGGTCATTCAGACTGAACCAATGTGTTCGGATAATATGTGATGAAGGGGAACCCTGAAGCGAATATTGCAGTTACATCTGCAAGATTGAATATATTTGTAACAAACACCAATACAGCCTCTTATGCTAAATCGCATTTGGGGGCGAACGCAGGTGCGTTCCACCACCCAGCAGGCGTCGTCTCATCACTATTCTCCCTTTGGTGATATGAATGAGTTTACGCCTTTATCCAGTCTTGACCAATCCCATTTGCGGCTAACTGATCCTTCACAAAACAGCCTGATAACTGTATTGGGAAATCTATTGATACAAGGCCGAAAGGTTCGAATCCATTGGCCAAAAGGAGAGATCCAAACCCCTGCTTTTCAGTTCGCCGCCCAATGGCCAAATCCTAAGCCCTACAAGCGAAGTGAACATGAAAAATCTACCGAACAATTTGAACTTCAACTTAATTCATGGGAAACCGGTGTGGCGGAATGGCAGAAATCTCTCCAATCATTACAATCGATAACATTCAGTTCATTGAACAGTTTGGAAGTCTTTCAGTCTGTAATCCAAAGTTTGCCTACAGCCAATATGGCCCTTTTTCAACGTGTAGACACTTCAGGCTTCCAATGGAGTGAAGATGAATACCGTCTGATTGAAACTCACCTCAACCAAGCCCGTCAATATGGAGCGTCAGCAGCCAAATCCTGGATTATTCAACAATGGCATTTATACCCCCCCGCTTTCCAGGACGATTCTCCAACGTTGGTCCGTGATATCAAACAAATGATTCTGGAGATCGAGGAAGTGCATACCGCCATGCATCAACTCGGCCGACAACTGGAAAGGCACCTTCGAGCAAAGGAGGAATTTCCGGATTGGCATGGGATCCAACAGGCAATCAACCGTTCCACTTTGTTAACGCTGCCAAATCACGATTCGATTCGAGAGCAACAAGTGCGCCTTGAAGAAAGCATAAAGGCCGCAACCAAATCGTTGCGGAACAAGGGATGGTTCAGCAATTGGAACGGATTTCAATTCATTTCATTGGACGAAATGGAACAGGAAATCCTGACAATACGACAACGTTTGGTACGACTCAAACAATACCTTCCCGAAATTTTAGAGGGCTTGTCCTACCAGGAATGGTCAATGGGCTTGCCTGTGCAGGCAAAGCACATCCTCAAGTCTCTTTCACCGCAACAGCTCGATTCAGCCTACAATTCTTTTCCATGTTGGTATCTCGCCAGATGGTTGGAAAAGAAAACGCCAGGATCAGATTGGACTACATTGATGAATCAAAGTGCACTGACTGCGCAAGCTGAACACCTTCAACTTCTAAGTCTGGATCTTCTTGCATACGGTCAAGGAGGTCAATCGATAGACAATCTGATGTGTTGGGTAAACGAGGAAAATGAATTGACTGGTTCAATCGACCATGATGATCAACAAATCGATATTTACTGGAGGTGTTCACCCGCTCAAGGTGTAGCATTTTGCGATATTCATAGGATTGATACATTACCTATCGGCCCGGAATTGAACCGGATCATTTACTTGATGGACCATCTGGATGCATCAACTCGAATGGACCTCCCGGCACCGATGCATTTGAAGCCCAATTTCTGGCATCCAGATCAAGTGAAATTTAATCCGGCATTGTCCATTCAATTGGAATCGACAATGGTGCTTTCAGATTGACCTTACATGTCAAAACTCCCGATGGAGGTATCTCTTCGTCTAACAGATTATCAAACCCATCTTCGCATTCGCCAGAAAAGCGATCAAAATGAAGTTTGGGATCCTGTGCGAAAGAAGTACGTACTTCTTTCTTCAGAAGAACTTGTACGGCAGTTGCTCATTCAATTCCTTCTGGTTGAGAAAAAATCCCGACTGACTGCACTCAGTGTGGAACGGCAGATTCTTGTTTTCGGACAGCGCAGAAGATATGACCTTATGATACACGATCACCGTGGTCAGCCAAACGTACTGATTGAGGTCAAGGCACCGGAAGTTGCTATTACACAGCACACACTCGATCAGATTGCTCGATATAATTTAGCATTTGACGTATCCTGGTTAATCGTCAGTAATGGGATTCAAACATTCTGTATGCAGCTCGATCAAACTAATGGATCGATCCAGTTTCTTGATGTCATTCCCGATTTTAGCGCTGAATGAGTACCTTTATCTAACCGAAAAACGGGGATAAACGAGATGCAAAACGAAAAGATCATTGTCACAGGAGCCGGAGGTCAGATCGGTCAGGTCTTATTACATGCTTTAGCAGAACGATATGGGCTTCAGGCAGTCATTGCTACAGATATTCGACCGATCCCCAATTGGGAAGGCCGATTTGTTACCTTGAATGTCCTTGACCGTCATGGCCTAGAGAAACTTGTTGAAGAACAAGGCACAACACAGATTTATCATTTAGCAGCAATCCTGTCTGCTTCCGGAGAGAAGGATCCATTGATGACCTGGCAGGTCAATATGGACGGCCTGCTCAACATTCTGGATACAGCACGTGACAAAGGTATTGAGCGGGTTTTTTATCCAAGTTCAATCGCTGTATTTGGCGCTGGAATTGATCTGAGACAAGCCGGACAGGATGTCCCATTAATCCCGTCAACAGTTTACGGAATAACAAAAGCAGCAGGTGAGAATTGGGGTTATTACTATTACAACAGATATGGATTGGATGTCCGTTCATTGCGTTACCCGGGCATTATAGGTTATCAAAGCCCGCCAGGTGGCGGAACGACAGATTATGCTGTGGATATTTTCCATTATGCCGCACGAAGGGAGGCGTACACTTGCTTTCTGGAGTCCACTGCGAGATTACCCATGATTTATATGGATGATGCCATTCGAGCGACCCTTGATCTGATGGCAGCACCAAAGGACCAAGTCCGGATTCGCACCAGCTACAACCTTTCGGGAATGGACTTTGATCCACAAGAGTTAGCTGATTCCATTCGTGAATTTGTACCAGATTTCAAGGTCAATTTTGTTCCTGATTTTCGACAAGCCATTGCCGCCAGTTGGCCACAGCGTATTGATGACTCGGATGCGCGCCAGGATTGGGGATGGGCCCCTACTTATTCTTTGCGTTCAATGACCAAGGATATGCTGGATCATCTGGAAGAAAAAATCGCCTCCGGTCAACCTACCCATTAAGCCCAATCAACTATGTACAAGAACGTCAAACCTCAACTTGCCGGGGAACTTCAATCAATCCAAGATGCCGGGCTATATAAGCGTGAACGCGTCATTACAAGCCCTCAAGGCGCTGAGATTCACACGGATCAAGGCTTGGATGTCCTGAATTTTTGTGCGAATAACTACCTGGGGTTGTCCTCTAATCCTGACGTCCTTCAGGCAGCAAAAGAAACCCTGGATTCACATGGGTTTGGCTTGTCATCTGTGCGATTCATCTGTGGAACTCAGGACATTCATAAAGAACTGGAGGCTGATATTGCTGCATTTGTTGGCATGGAGGATGCTATCCTTTATGCTGCTGCATTCGATGCTAATGGGGGCTTATTTGAACCCT
>JAHEAU010000043.1 GCA_024642625.1 Lewinellaceae bacterium | reverse complement strand
TTAAAGCTTTGGTTGATCGAGCATTGTATATGGAACGAGCTCGGATCAAAGACAAGCCCTGGAAGGTAGATCCACCAGATGAGCGGTTGTTTTGGTCGAAAGTGAGAAAGCGAATGGCCACTATTGGTGAAGAAGACAATCATGAAACCGAATATGATGTGCTTCAGGAAGTTGTTCACCGATATGCGCGTGAAATTGTTGGCACCTTCCAAATAAATACTTTCCTCTTCGCCAGACGGTTCTTGACTTTCTTTTTTAGTCGATTGTTGAATACTCTGGCGGCAGGTTCCCTCTTTGGAAACCGGTACAAATTGCACGATCAATTGAAGGTTGTCGGGGAACATGCGATGGTCCGCAATTTGATGAAAAAAGGAACTGTAATTATTGTTCCTACACATTCTTCAAACCTCGATTCGATCCTGATCGGATATATGTTAGATGCAATCCTCGGTCTGCCCAGTTTTTCATACGGGGCTGGACTAAATCTATACAACACCGGTTATATCGCTTATTTTATGAATAGGCTAGGAGCCTACAGAGTAGATCGACGGAAGAAGAATCTGATCTACCTGGAAACCTTGAAAAGCTTTTCAAGGCTTTCAATTGAACGCAGAGTCAATAGCTTATTTTTCCCTGGTGGCACCCGCTCCCGGTCAGGTCAAATCGAGCCCAAACTCAAGATTGGATTGTTGTCAACGGCAGTCGAAGCCCAACGATCACTCTTTCAAAAAGGTCAGGAAGAAAAGATTTATATCGTGCCATTAAATGTTTCCTACCATTTTGTCCTAGAGGCTGAAAGTCTGATCCATCAGCATTTGCGCGAAGAAGGGAAGGAGAGGTACATAACGAGTTCCCGAGATGATTCATATAGTATTCGAAAAAATATCAAGTTTATTTGGAAGCTATTTAAGAATACATCCGAAATAACATTTTCCTTTTCCCATCCAATGGATGTACTGGGCAATCGAGTGGATGAGAATGGAGTCAGTTATGATCAACAGCAAAGACCGATACATGTCCGTGACTTTTTCAAGGTTGGCGAACAAATAACTGCTGATCCTCAGCGAGAATCACAATTCAGCAAACATCTGGCAGAACGGATTGTCACTAATCTGTATGCTGACAATGTTGTATTGAGCAGTCATTTTGTGGCCTATTTAGCGTTTAAAATCCTGCGGAACGAATATCCCAACATGGATGTCTTTGGTATTATACAATTGCCAGAAGAGGATTACACATTTGTATGGGACAGTCTTGTGGAGGGAGGCCGTGAGTTACAAGAAGCCCTTATAAGAATGCGCAACCAGGAGAAAATCCGGCTTTCGGATATGATCCTTCAGGATATTGATATATTACTGGAAGACGGCATTAAAAATATTGGCATTTTTCACGCGGAAAAGCCCCTTCTTCGTGATCGTAAAAAGGAGATTCGCAGCCAAAGTTTCAAATTGTTGTATTTCTATCACAATCGTTTGGAAGGATATCAATTGGAGGATCAGGTTCAATGGAGTAAGCTCCAGGTTGCTATTGAAGCTTAATTTGGATGATTAATGGATTTTATCATTTTTGATCTAGAGGCGACGTGTTGGGATAAAAGTACGCCAGGAGTCACTCAGGAAATCATTGAGATTGGAGCGCTGCGATTGAATCAGTTAGGGGAGATTAATGGCACCTTTCACAGTATGGTTCGTCCTGTTGTTCATTCAATCCTTTCACCATATTGTAAGAAACTGACGAATATAGGTCAGGATGAGGTGAATAAGGCCAGGACATTTCCAGATGTCATTTCCAGATTTGAAGATTGGCTATATGTCAGTCCTGAATTCTTTCTTATTTCATGGGGTAGTGTTGACAAAACTATGCTGGAAAATGATTGTCGAGCGAATCGATTGGATCATGACTGGTTAGATTTTCATGTCAATCTCAAACAGGTTTATCGTGATTTGTTCAGGCTGCCCAAGCAATTGGGACTCAAGGCGGCCATGCGGCGCGAAGGAATTGAGTTTGAAGGCCAGGCTCATCGTGCTATGGACGATGCAAAAAACCTGGTTGAGCTGTTTTTGAAACACCGGGATCAATGGCCTCTGGAAGGGTAATGACTTACAAACAAAGAATCCAACTTAACATAATATAAATTATAGGATGATTTCAATATATCGTTGAAGTATTCAAATACATGAAACCAGTTTATCACTATTTATTCAGGATTGCTTTCAGGTTAGCCGCCGAGTATTTGACAGATTTCAGAACTTTCTTATCAGCTTTTCGGTAAACCAGAAATTTACCTTCAGATGGTTCAACGAATCCTTCTGTTCCATCTTTTTGCTGGTAATGTTCCAAGGTTGCTTCGGCATCATTCAGCGTATCACAAACCTTACTCATATTGCTGCGTTGAACTTCTTCAAATAAGGTATTGAACAGATTGCCCAGACCAAATTCCAGTACAGCCCCCGATAAGACATACTGCAAATCACAAAGTGCATCGGCAATCTCAACCAAATCCTGATCCTCAATGGCTTGCTCCAACTCCTTCAATTCTTCAGCTAATAAGTTGATCCTCAATTGACAACGATCCGGAGATGGAATTGTTGGTAACTCAAGAATGGGCAGTCGAAATGTCTGATGAAATTTAGCAACTTGATTCAGCGCCTTGGGTTCGTCAAATCCTTGATTCATGATCAATTTATTGGTGTAAAAGTAGCATTTGCTGCTCAACTGAAAACAAAAGAAGCCTGGCAGATTCTGCCAGGCTTACCGATCTTCCCTTGGCGTTTAGGCGCTTTAGAAGATGCTATTTCTTGAAATAACTGGTCGGATTTGGTTCATTGTTCTGGATCCGCTCCAGTCGAACTTTAAACTCATTGGACAATTCAAGGTTATTTTTTCGGGCATAAATCTCCTTCAAGGCAATCAAGGTATTCTGATCATTTGGATCTATGCGTTCGGCATCCTGAAAATATGGCAGAGCTTTATCAAACTCAGCATTGACTTTCTCTTTCAAGGCATCATATTTTTTTAGCCCTTCCTTTGAATAATCATCCGCCAGCTTGCTTAATTCTTGGGTATAGACAGCTGCTTTGTTGTAGTACAACGCCCCGATACTATAAATCGCATCTGTATAACCTGGATCAATGCTAAGGGCCTTATTATAGTGTTCCAATGCCAGATTGAAATTGGTTTCTGATCCAGTATTATCTTTTGCCTCCAATGCTTTCTGGAACAAATTGTCGTATACGTTGCCTAACGTCAGATACAGAGACTTGTTAGTTGGCTCTTTCTCAATAGCAAGCTTCAACTTTCCTGTCAGTTCATCCATTTTACCTTCGCGGAGATAATGGTTGATCTCGGTGAACAAAAGAGACACATCTTCAGGATATAATTTCCGACCCGTTTCGAGGTATGACACTGCTTTGGCATTGTCACTTTCGATGTATGCATTGTAAAGCAGGTCGTAGATATAAGGATTCTCATATTTACTTTCAATCAAGGAGTTGAGAAATGGAATTGACTCCTGCTTTTTATCTGCCAGCATACCTGTAACTGCAGCAGAGAACATTGCATCTTTCACTTGTTTTTCTTCTAAGGGACTCTTCTCCCCTTCTTTGGTCAGGATCTGATGTGCTTCCAATACAGTCGAAAAACTATGAAAAGCCGTTTCATTATCCTGAAGCTGATATTCTGTGATCGCCTCATTGTTCAACAGTCCGATCAGGGAAGAGATACCAGTCAGCGCATCAGTCTTTTGGTATTTTTTTTCAGAGAGTCCCAACCCTTTTTTATAAGCTTCATATGCTTTGCGCGCAGCATCCGGGTATTGGGAAAGCACCGTATCGCCCATGAGGTTCTTTCTATAGTCGCTGTTGGCGATTTCCAACATGATCGCGCCCATTGTGATCCAGGTATCAGCATCTGCAGCCAGTGTGGCATCTTTTGCTGCGATCTGAATCATATCGATCGCTTCGTCCAGTTTATCCGAATTCGCATTTTGGTCCATATTGTACGACCCCAAAGCCCTTTTTGCCTTTTTGTATGCACGTGATGGATCTTCTTCCTGGGCTGTTCCAACTGCCAGGACCCCCAAAATAAATAAAAAGAGGAGGGAGTAATTCTTCATGTTTGATAGACTTTCAGTGTGAATGTGATTAATTACCTTATCACCTGAATGAGTTCAGGATGTTGCTTATAAAAACGTTAATCCTGAGTTTCCGGTTCGCCGTTATCTCCAGGGATATTACGCTCATTCTGATCATTCTGATCGTTGTCATTGTCATTTTCATCATCTGATACTTCAGTATGCTGAGCAACCGCTACATCGGCTATGCTGTCTGAATCATCCAATCGGATAACCTTGACACCCTGTGTTGCTCGACCCATTGTCCGAATATCAGCAACAGCCATTCGTATGATAATACCTGAACGGTTGGTAATCATCAAATCATCTTCATCGCTTACACATTTGATGGCTACCAGCAATCCGGTCTTATCTGTTATCTGCATTGTTTTGACGCCTTTCCCACCCCGATTGGTTACCCTGTAATCATCTATGGATGTGCGTTTTCCATTTCCTTTCTCTGAAACAACAAGTATAGTCGCCTGCTCATCATCCCGGTCAATGCAAACCATTCCGACAATATAATCGTGGCCGTGATCCAAAGACATTCCCTTCACTCCAGTGGCTGTTCGTCCCATGGATCTCACTGTTGATTCAGGGAAGCGAATGGCACGTCCTGTACTGTTTGCCAAGATGATTTCATTGTTGCCATTGGTCAGTTTGACCTCCAGTAACTGGTCATCATCCGAGATATTAATGGCATTGATACCATTCACTCTCGGGCGGCTGTAATCTTTAACCAGTGTCTTTTTTACAATGCCCTTTCGTGTGCAAAAGATCAAATGATGTGACTCAAGGAATGCTTCATCATTCAAGTCAAGAATCGGAATGTAGGCGCGAATCCTGTCCTCTTTTGGTATGGCCAATAGATTTTGAATGACACGACCAGCAGCAGTTTTTGTGGCTTCCGGAATTTCAAATACACGTACCCAATGACATCGGCCAGATTCAGTGAATAGCAACAGGTAGTTGTGATTCGTAGCTACAAACATGTGCTCAATAAAGTCCTCATCACGAGTTTTTGATCCGCGAGAGCCACGTCCTCCCCTGCTTTGAATACGGAATTCATCGACCTTCGTCCGCTTGATGTAGCCATTATGGCTGATTGTCACAACGACATTTTCGTCAGCAATAAGATCTTCCATTGTGATCTCGCCCTCAGCATAGGTAATCTCCGTGCGACGATCGTCTCCATATTTCTCTTTGATTTCGGATGTCTCTTCTTTTATGATTCCCCGTTGCAACTCTTCACTAGCAAGTATGGACTTGTAGTAATCAATTTTCAGCTTCAGTTCCTGATATTCATCTCGGATTTTATCACGTTCCAGTCCAGTAAGTTTGGACAAGCGCATTTCAAGGATAGCCTTGGCCTGGATCTCAGACAATCCAAATTGGCTCATCAGCCCTTCTTTCGCAATTTCAGGAGATGCTGATGCCCTGATCAAGGCGATCACCTCATCCAGGTGGTCCAGAGCGATCAAAAGCCCCTCCAGGATATGCGCCCTCTCTTCAGCCTTGCGCAGATCGTATTTTGTTCGACGAACAATTACCTCCAGTCTAAACAGAATGAATTCGCTAATTAATTCCCGTAAATTCAGTGTGCGGGGTCTGCCTTTGACCAGGCAGACGTTATTTACAGAAAAATAGGATTGAAGAGGTGTGTATTTGTAGAGTTTGCTCAAGACGACATTGGCCATGTAGTCTCGCTTGATCTCGACCACAATTCGCATCCCGTTTCGATCCGATTCATCACGGACATCGCTGATTCCTTCTATCTTCTTTTCATTAACCAGTTCCGCGATCTTGACCACCAAGCTGGCTTTGTTCAACTGATAAGGAATCTCAGTGATAATGATGGTTTCCTTTCCACTTTCTGTCGATTCGATTTCAGCTCGTCCCCGAACAGTCATTCGACCTCTCCCGGTTTCAAAAGCCTCTTTGACTCCTTCGTATCCGATAATGATACCTCCCGTCGGGAAATCGGGAGCTTTTACAAATTCCATAAGATCTTCCACAGATGCCTCGGGATGATCGACCATATGATAGACTGCATCGCATACTTCTTTCAAATTATGCGGAAGCATATTGGTTGCCATACCGACTGCAATACCGGATGCGCCATTGACCAGTAGATGGGGTACTCGCGTGGGAAGTACAGTAGGTTCCTGGAGCGAATCATCAAAATTTAGGGCAAAATCAACGGTTTCCTTGTCAATGTCCATTAACAGTTCATCCGTGATCCTTGCCATTCGTGCCTCTGTATATCGCATTGCGGCAGGGCTATCCCCATCAACTGACCCAAAGTTTCCCTGACCATCTACTAAAGGATAGCGCAGGGACCATGGCTGAGCCATCCGAACCATCGTATCATAAACAGATGAATCACCATGCGGATGATACTTACCCAGAACCTCTCCAACAATACGAGCTGATTTTTTGTGTGCACGGTTATACGGCAGTCCTAGATCTGACATGCCATACAACACTCGACGATGCACAGGTTTCAACCCATCACGTACATCTGGCAGAGCTCGGGACACAATGACCGACATCGAATAATCGATGTAAGCGGTCTTCATTTCTTTTTCTAAACTAATGGGTAAAATTCGCGTACCGGATGCCATGCGAGATCTGTTGATTTTAGAAGCGCAAAGATAGTAAACCGCACCCCTTTCTAGACCGTTAACCAATCCTTTCCTGATGTGTTGTGTTCTTTTTCTGATTTTTGCACCCAGATGACAAACAAGACAGTAAAACCCTACCTCGACCAACCGGGCTCTAAAAAGGAACAAGTCACGAGCATGTTCAACAAGATTTCCGGTAGTTATGACCTGTTAAACAGGATGTTATCCCTGGGCATAGATGTTCGGTGGAGAAAGATATTGGTCCAAAAACTGAAGCTGAATGGTCCGGATACTATCCTGGATGTAGCTACTGGCACTGCTGATTTGGCAATTGCAATTGCTAAAGCTATACCTGCTGCCCAGGTGACCGGGCTTGATATTGCAGAAGAAATGCTACAAATCGGAAGAAAAAAGACAGAAGAGCAAGATTTGACCTCACGAATAATTCTGGAGGTTGGAGATGCAGAGAACCTCCCCTACCCTGACCACTCTTTTGATGCGATTACAGTAGCTTTTGGTGTCCGTAATTTTGAAGATCTTGAACGAGGGGTTGCAGAAATGAATCGTGTACTTCGGCCTGGAGGCCGTTTGTTTGTTTTGGAGTTCTCTCAGCCCAAAGGCTGGTTATTTCGTCCAATATTTCAATTGTATTTCAAATACTTACTCCCCCTGATCGGACGTTTAACAAGCAAAGATGCTCGAGCTTATCATTACTTGTTTGAATCCGTTCAGGCCTTTCCTGAAGGAGAAACTTTTTTGGAATTAATGCGTAAGCAAGGATTTGGACAAACTTCCTGGACCACATTAACATTCGGTACATGTTCGATTTACGAAGGATTGCGCTAATCAGCCTCCTATCTCTTTTCCTGTTTTCTGTTGCGTCCAGGGCTCAAAAGGGGAATTATAACTATCTCGATTTTGAGAATAAGCCGTTTTACTTCGGGATTGTCCTGGCATATAACAACTCGGATTACAAGGTTTCTCAGTCTAAAAACTTCCTCTTGAATGACAGCATCCGCATTGCAGAATCACTGCGTGGTGTTGGTTTCAATTTAGGTGGCATTGTCAATTTGAAGATCGGACAATACTTTGATTTTCGAACCCAGCCTACCCTCTCATTTGCTGAGCGAAAACTTTTTTACAAATCTCCAGATGATATCCGTGCTCCCTACACACGTCGAATTCAATCTGTTCTTTTTGAAATTCCGTTCCATATCCGCTTCAAATCTGAACCTTACAATGACAAGCGATTCTTTTTAGTGACTGGTGTCAAATACGGGATCGATGTGGCTAATGATTCGCGGTCACGTGATGCCGCAGAACTTGTTAAAATTGCACCCTCAGATTTTATGTTTGAGGTGGGTGCGGGAATACAGATCTTCTTCCCGTATTTTATTTTTTCACCAGAGATCAAATATTCACATGGGTTAGGCAATGTTATGGTCATTGACCCCAATTTACCCCAATCAAATGTGATCGATCGACTCACCTCCAGATCGGTTACGCTTTCCTTTCATTTTGAAGGATAAGCCATTCATTACCAAATGGATGAATTGCCAGCACGTGATCAATCATGTCCGGAAAAAAGAGGTTGAAATCTTCAAGAAGCCCTGCATCGTGAGCAAGCAGATGATCTAATGCTGACAGCATAATTTCAGGTCGGCTGGCCCGATTTGCCATTCTTCTGAAGACATCGCCAATCCCGTCAACCGTGCGATATGTGGACAGCCATTGGTGTTCGATCATGGATTGCACTCGTCGCTGCAGAGGCTCTGGGACAACCTCTGAGTGCTCATCGAGATGACTATAGATGTAATCTGCCATCTCGTCAAGGGTAATCGTTGCATACCGTTCCCAATTTCGGACAAGTAGAAAGTCATAATAGATGTCAATGCTGACCGGTGCGTATTTCCGTTGATTTGACCGGATTCGTGCCGTACTAGATCGAACGGCATCATGGCTATCTGTAAACATGTCAATTTCCCTGTGCAATTGGATTCCTGCAAGGATGGAATCAGGGAGAGTTGCAGATTGGGCTGGGGTAATCATATCTGCAAGGAAATTACCTATTGCCAGGCTTCCATGCGGACCAGATAGGAGAAGATGCGCGAGATAGTTCATCGAGTCATTTCTTTCGGGGAATAATGATCTATCTTTGCGGCTTGTTCAAAAAAATAGCTTCATGGGACTTAAATGTGGCATAGTTGGCCTGCCGAATGTGGGCAAATCTACTTTATTTAATGCATTGACTTCGGCAAAGGCCTTAGCTGCCAATTATCCGTTTGCGACCAAGGAGCCTAACATCGGGATGATCACTGTTCCTGATCCGCGGTTGGAAGAACTGGCCAAACTCATCAATCCGAAAGCGATTATTCCAACGAATATCGAGATTGTTGATATCGCCGGTTTGATTAAGGGTGCGTCTAAGGGTGAAGGTCTGGGTAACCAATTCCTGGCCAACATCCGCGAGGTAGATGCCATCGTACACGTCGTTCGCTGTTTTGATAACGATAATGTGGTGCATGTCGATGGTCAGATCAACCCATTCCGCGACAAAGAAATCGTCGATACAGAATTGCTTCTCAAAGATCTTGAAACTGTTGAAAAACGACTTGATCGTCTGAAAAAACTGGCAAAAAGCGGTAGCAAGCCGGATGTGGCGCTTGTCACAATAGCTGAGGAGATCATGAAACATCTTGAGCAGGGCTTGCCAGCACGTACATTACAGTTAACCAAGGAAGGAAATGAATTGCTGGAAGAGATGTTCTTGTTAAGCAACAAACCCGTGCTTTATGTTTGCAATGTTGAGGAGTCTGCCGTTCTTGAGGGGAATGCACATACACGTGCCTTTATGGCTGGAGTGGCGAATGAAAACGCAGAAGTGATCCTCATTTCGGCAGCTATTGAAGCGGAAATAATCGAATTGGAAGATATGGATGAACGCATGATGTTCCTGGAAGAAATGGGACTAAAGGAGCCGGGCGTCAACCGTGTGATTCAGGCATCATATCATTTGTTGAACTTGATTACTTATTTCACTGCTGGGGAAAAAGAGGTAAGGGCCTGGACAATTACCAGGGGGATGGTTGCTCCGCAAGCAGCTGGAGTGATTCATACAGACTTTGAAAAAGGATTTATCCGAGCAGAAGTGATTAAGTACAATGACTTTATTCGGTTGGGTTCAGAAGCTGCTGTAAAGGAGGCTGGCAAGATGAGTGTTGAAGGCAAAGAGTATGTCGTTCAAGATGCCGACCTCATGCACTTCAGATTCAATGTATAAGGCCAGCCCAGGTGTTACAAACGGCCAAATATTATTCGATTTATAAACCATTCGGGGTGCTGAGCCAATTTACCCCAGATCACGCTGGACAAAGCACCTTGGCTTCTCTTTATTCATTTCCTGCTGACGTTTATCCCGTAGGAAGACTCGATAGAGACTCTGAAGGGTTACTTCTATTGACAAATGATAACAACCTAAAGATTAGAATTTTAGATCCTGACAAACACGTACCAAAAACCTATTTGGTGCAGGTGGAAGGGAAGCCTGTTATATCAGATCTACAACCACTTGAGTCGGGCATTTCAATCAGAATCAATAAAAAGCAAGTGGCGTTAATGCCGGCGGAAGTCAATATTCTGGCATCAGTTCCATTGCTGCCGCGACGCGAACCCCCAATCCGATTCCGCAAGGACATACCTGATCAATGGGTTGAAATCAGGATAAATGAAGGGAAGAACAGGCAGGTCAGAAAGATGATGGCCCAAATTGGGTTCCCTGTCTTGCGATTAGTAAGAAAACAAATTGGCGGCCTGGATATTACAGGGATGCAATCAGGCGATGTCATAGAATGGGACGGAAATCAACTCTTTCGAAGAATAGGACTCTAATCACCGATACATCACTGATTTGACCGCCTGAATAATTTTTTCTGGGTTGGGCATCCATGCATCAACCAGAGTCGCAGCGTAAGGGAGTGATGTGTCCGCGCTGTTGACGCGAACGACTGGAGCATCCAGATGATCAAATGCGTGACGTTGCACTGCATAGGCAACTTCAGATGAAATGGAAGCAAACGGCCAGGATTCATCAACAACAACGATTCGATTGGTTTTTTTTACTGACTGGATAATAGTAGCATAGTCCATTGGTCGAATCGTCCGAAGATCAATAACTTCAGCACTGATCCCATCTTTGGCCAATTCTTGAGCAGCAAGGAGAGCTTGCCAAATCATTTTATTGTAGGTCACGATTGTAACATCAGATCCGGTCCGGCGAATTGCTGCCTTACCTATTTCAACAGTGTAATCCACGCCATCAGCAGGGGTTTCCCCTTCTGTAGGAATAATAGTATGTGCAAATGAATACGCTCTTTCACCCCCAGGTGTGGTATCTATTTCCAAAGCATAGAACACTTCAGACTCCATGATACAGACAGGATCATTATCCCGGATTGCTGTTTTCATCAAGCCTTTAGCATCCAAGGGGTCAACACAAGAGATCACTTTAAGGCCAGGGGTGTTGCCGAGCCAACTCTCGAATGTTTGGGAGTGTTGCTGGGCCAGTTGACCTGCTGCACCTGAGGGGCCTCTGAAAACGATAGGACATGCAAAATCGCCCGCAGACTGAGACAAGGTCTTTGCAGCGTTATTTACGATTTGATCAAAGGCGAGTACTGCAAAATTCCATGTCATAAACTCTACGATAGGGCGCAAACCATTCATCGCTGCACCAACGCCAATTCCAGCGAAACCCAATTCTGCAATTGGCGTGTCGATGACACGTTTCGCACCAAACTCGTCAAGCATACCCTTGCTGACCTTATATGCTCCGTTATACTCGGCAACTTCCTCGCCCATAAGGAAGACCGACTCATCGCGTCGCATCTCTTCGCTCATTGCATCTCTTAAGGCATCTCTAAGTGAAAGGCTTGTTCCCATTGTTCGCTGGCTTGTGGCTGCAAAAGTACGAAGTGCGCGTATATCAGGAAGTTTTTAAGCTGACTTTTCAGGGTTTGGATGATTCATTCTGAAATCAATATCTTTGCAAGAAATATTCAGGCCTTCGGTATCGTTACCGATTTGAATTATAAACACCTCGTATTATGTTGAAGAAAAAGGGATTTGGAGCTGTACGCTCTCTCGCGCTATTCGGTCTGGTTTTACTGTTAACTTCTTGCAACCGTGGTAGCGGTTGTCCGAATAACTTTCGTTTGGATATTCAATGGGATGCTATTCTGCATTCCTTGGCTTCCATTTTCTAAATTCGCATGCAATGGACCTGGCTGACTGACGAAATCGGTTGGTATGATATCCTTGCGCTTTCAGAGCAACGTACTGTGTTGCTGTTTAAACACAGTCACAAGTGTTCTTTGTCTTCCATAGCGAAACATCGTCTGGATGATCATCCATCCAACCCGGAATTATCAGGGTGGATTATTGATGTCGTTGCGCATCGTGCTTTAGCTCGCCTGATCGCACGAGAGCTTGATGTCATTCATGAATCGCCCCAGGTCTTGATCATTGAGAAACAAGAGTGTATCTGGGAGGAAGATCATCTTGATATTCAGGCAGATGAAGTGGAAAAAATGTTTCTAGGTTCCGCACCGATCCTCTAATGAGCCATCGTATTGAGGTGACAGGTGATGGCTCTCATACCATTCAAAGCCAGATTTTTGAATCAACGTATCATTCCCGATTTGGAGCAATTGAGGAATCGCTGACTGTCTTTATTAAAGCAGGTCTGCAATTTTTCCATGCTCATCAGACAGAGAAAGTTCCAATTCGGATTCTTGAATGTGGATTGGGAACAGGTCTGAATGCTTGGCTTAGTTTGTGTGAAGCAGGGGACAATCAGTTTTCGATTCGTTATTCGGCTCTTGAATTGTATCCTATTCCTAAGGATCTGGTGGAGCAATTGAATTATCCTTCCATCTATTCTCCTGATCGGATGGCCCAATTTCAGGATATTCACAATTGTTCTTGGGCGGAATGGGCTACCATTTCACCTTTTTTTGAATTGCAGAAGCTTCATAAAGATATGTTGGTCTGGACTCCAGAAAATTTATGCGTGGATCTTCTTTATTATGATGCATTTGGCCCTACTTCACAGCCTGAGCTTTGGTCAGAGTCCGTCCTGTCAAAGTTTGTTGAAAGCTTGGTCCAAGGAGGAGTCTTTGTGACGTATTGTGCTAAAGGGGAAGTTCGCCGCACTCTCCAACGATTGGGGTTGGTAGTTGAACGATTGCCAGGACCCCCAGGTAAAAGGGAGATACTAAGAGGCATAAAGTATTGAGGATTCGCCAACCTATGGGGCTTTTGTTATCTTCCGTCAAAATGGCTGTATGAAGAGATTGGCTCTCCATTGGAAGATATTATTAGGTATTATCCTTGGTATTCTAATTGGGATACTTCTCCCCTATTTCAAAGGGATTGCTATTGGTTCCCTGTTTTCAATACCCGATGGAAGGACAATAGTCATCGATTGGATAAAACCATTTGGAACCATCTTTATCAACTTGCTAAAGTTGATCGCAATTCCTTTGATTATTACTTCCCTGGTCACCGGTATTGCTGCATTGAAGGATATCAGCAAATTTAGTCGCATCGGTATTCGGACCATTGGTTTTTATGTCTTTACCACATTGTCTGCAACGACACTGGGCTTACTTATTGTTAATCTGATCAAACCTTCTCGGTCATTGAGTACCGCGACCAAGGACGAATTGATGGCGCTGTATTCCACAGATGCCAGTGGAAAAATTGATTTGGCCTTACAAACTAAAGGATCTGGGCCGCTCCAACCATTAGTTGATATCGTTCCTGATAATATTTTCAATGCATTAAGTCAGAACGGCAATATGCTTCAGGTCATTTTCTTCGTCATTTTCTTGGGTATTGGACTGATTCTCATCAAGGAAGAGGACTCCAAACCAGTTGTTTCCTTTTTTCATTCTTTGAATGAAGTGATCATGAAGTTGATCGATCTGATCATGTTATCTGCTCCTTACGGTGTTCTTGCTTTGATGGCAACACTTGTCGTGGAGTCTCCTAACATGGAATTATTTATGGCCTTGATTATGTATTCGCTGACTGTCGTCCTCGGCTTGTTAATCCTCATTTTTGCATTTTACCCGTTGTTAGTCAAAATCTTTACAAAGCGGAGCTATAAGTCTTTTTTTCAAGGTATTGCACCGGCTCAGTTACTTGCATTTTCGACCAGTTCAAGTGCAGCGACCCTTCCAGTGACGATGGAACGCGTCCAAGAGCACCTTGGTGTAGATGAAGAAATAGCCAGTTTTGTACTCCCGGTTGGTGCTACAATTAATATGGATGGAACAAGCCTCTATCAAGCTGTAGCGGCTGTATTTATTGCCAATACCCTTGGCATGGAATTGACACTTGGCCAACAGGTTACTGTAATTTTAACAGCCACATTAGCATCTATAGGTTCTGCTGCTGTCCCTGGTGCAGGAATGGTCATGTTGGTGATTGTGTTGAGTGCGATTGGTGTACCTGAAGCAGGTTTAGCCCTTATCTTTGCAGTGGATCGACCTCTTGATATGATTCGCACTGTAGCAAATGTAACCAGTGATTCGACCATTGCCATGATCATAGGTAAATCTTTGGGCATGCTTCATGACCCCATTGAGAAAAAATGGGATGATCATTATCCTGGCCAACAATCAGAATAATTCTGTCAATCTACGACCATATGACTATTAAAAAGACTTCCATAATTCTCAGCTGCTTACTGTCATTGAGTTTAATTGGTGGACTGGCTTGGATGCAGCATCATGAAAATGATTTGCGTTATCCGTCACCAACAGAAGGCCAGACGACTGTCAGAATAGATGGCGAAACTGGACAGGAAGAGGCTAAACGCGAGGCATGGTTTGATTTGATGCACCAATCAGCTCCTGGCACGGATTGGCATACGTTGGAGTACCAAAATCAACGAAACATGGCGCAGACTCGCCAGCAAGCCCGTTTGCTCCGTGGCTCCGGTGGCCAGGAAATTCTTGCAAATGGACAGTTGATTGGTAAATGGAATGAACGAGGAAGTAAAAATCAGGCAGGATCGGTCATGGCAACCACGTTTGACCCTGAGACAGAAGAAATATGGCTTATCTCAGCGGGCGGAACCTTGTTTAAGGGGTCATTAGACGGCTCGAAATGGGAGGTTGTCAACCAAGACTACAAATTCAGTGGTGATCTCATAAAGTTTATCAAAACGGACTCAGGTCGTCGTTTATTGGCGATAATTAACAAGATCATCCATTATTCAGATGATGAAGGTAAAACCTGGACATCATCTGAAGGCTTGTCCACGTATGACAATAATTGGGGTACGCGTCGAGACCCAATCGTGTTGGATGATTCCTTGCAAACGATTTATTATCTGGTTGAGGAATGGTTGCCAGGCCCATGGTCTGACGATGTGGGCATATATCGGTCAATCGACAAAGGTGAGAACTTTGAAAAGGTTATCTCCTTTAATGATAAAGAATTGAATAACTACTGCCTCACACGGATCAAAGGCACAAATACAGTTGCAATGCTAAAAAAGGCAGCTCCAACTATAACGGAGTTGTACCACCTGAATGAGGATACGGGTATTCCGGAGTTAGCAGGAAAGACATTGATACTTGGTCTTGGGAGCAACCAACGTGCGAATCTGGAGGCATTGAAAGTGGATACACTTATCACGTATTATATGTATTCTGCCAATGATGACCTCTTTGTTTCAATCAACAATGGTGCAAAATGGACCTTTATTTCTACTCTTGATAAAGGTCCTTGGGGAGTAGGCGTTTTTGTGAGTGAAACGAATCCGCAGTTTATGATGATGGGCGAAGTTGAATGTCATCGGAGTATTAATGGAGGCAAGGATTGGCAAGTATTCAATAAATGGTGGGAATATTATGACGATGTTGAAGGTTCGCTTCACGCTGATATCATGTACTTTGGTGAGTATAAAAAGAAGGATGGTACACCATTTTTTCTCATCAGTAATCATGGTGGATTATATGTGACCTACGATGGTGGTTCATTTGAAAACTTGGGTCTTGACGGATTAAACGTTGGCCAATTTTATGACGTCGTTACTGATCCCGTAGATGAGTTATATATCTATGCAGGCTCACAGGACCAAGGTTTCCAGAGAGGACTGGATTTGTGGGAAGGAGATGTTCTTGATTTTGACCAGGCAATTTCCGGTGATTACGGACATATGGTTTTCACGGGAGAAGGGCAACATTTATGGATGGTTTATCCTGGTGGATGGGTCTCATATTGGGATTATCCGGTCAGTGGTGGAATTACAGCTGATTACACTCTGGATTCCGATAATGAAAGTGTTTGGATTCCGCCTTTGGTTGCTGATCCAGATGCTTCCAAGAATATCGTATATATGGCTGGGGGGGCCTTGGATGGTGGGCCTGGTTCCTACATTTTAAAACTGGAGGTCGTCAATTTTGCGATAGAGACAAAGCAATTACCATTTGACTTTAAAGACTTCTCGGGAGGTGAAGTCAGTGTGCTGGCATTTTCACCATTTGATCCCAAGGTGATGTATGCTGCAACGACAAATGGATATTTTTTTACATCGATTGACAAAGGGATGACCTGGGAACAAAGTTTGAGTACTGTTCCAGGGGGCCAATATCTTTATGGAGCTGCAATTTTACCGTCTAAAGTTGATACGGGTACGATCTATTTCGGAGGTAGTGGATACAGCAATTCAGCAATGTTGGTATCATATGATGGTGGCATAAGTTTCACAAGTATGAATGAAGGCCTCCCTCCTACCCTAGTTCTTGATCTAGCGTCAAATGATGATGAAAGTTTGCTCTTCGCTGCGACTGAATCAGGTCCCTATGTTTTTGTCCAGGCAGATCAGAAATGGTACCCAATGTTGGGTTCGGCGGCTCCTTTACAAACCTATTGGAGTGTTGAATTTTTGCCTTTGCAACAAATAGTTCGATTTGGAACCTATGGTCGTGGGGTTTGGGATTTTGCCATTGAAGATGTTGTTTCCATTGCCTCTCCAGATCAACCGTTCAGAACAAATCCATTACGCATTTGGCCAAACCCTGTGACAGGAACAGTCCTACAAGCGGACTTGGCACATACTCCTTCTGCGAAAGTGGAATGGCAGATTATGGATCTATCAGGAAGATTGATTCAGCAAGGTGTTCGTCAAGTAGGTGGGGGCCAGAACTTGACCATTCAGCTTCCTATGGACATACAATCAGGCTGTTATATTCTTCAAACACGAATTGGCAGTCAGGTTCGAAGTGGAAAGTGGATAAAATTGTAGGGACTATTCAGAATTCAACTCTTATTTGAAGGTGCTTTTGCCACCTTCAGCCATTTGGTTAAAGAATCTTGGCCATTGCATAATGAGGAATGCCAACTTCTAAAAAGAGGTCAGATTCGATTTTGTACCCTATTTTCTCATAGAATGTAGTGGCCGTTTGTCTTGCATGAAGTGAGATGGTCGTCACGCCTCTAATTCGGCAAAGACTTTCTGCAGTAGCAACGAGTCGGTGTCCGATACCTTCGCCTTGTCTGTCAGTAAAGACAGCAACCTGGCGCATTTTCCATGTTGAAGTGGAAAGTCGTTTGAGTACCAGGCAACCAATCAGATTATCGAAACGGTCAAAATATCCAAGATGAATGGAGTCCCATTCTTCCTTCAGATCTGTTAATTCAAATTGAAGATTAAGGGGTCTCCTCAGGACCAAATCTCGTAAATGTATGCTGGCATCATACACCGGCGTACCAAAGTCAAATTCGGCAACGTAATCAAGGTCAGTTCTAGCCATGCGGAAAGACGGACGGCACCATATCTAATGAATCAGATAATCGGTCCAAATGGATGTCAGGGATACTACCAAGAGGGCTAAAATAACCAACCATTTTTTCCATAGGCATATTTCCAGTCAACTCTTCTCTAGCCATTGGGCAACCGCCATATCCTTTTAATGCGCCATCAAAACGACGACAGCCACTTTCAAAGGCGGCCTGGATTTTTTCCTGCCAGGTGGTTGGTGTGGTATGAAGATGTGCGCCAAACTCGATATCTGGCAGTGACGGTATAAGGGATTCGAACAGATAACTGATATTGTCCGGACTTGAGACACCAATGGTATCGCTCAGAGAAAAGATTTTTACACCCATTTCTCTTAACTGATGCACCCATTTGAGGACAATGTCTACATTCCAGGGATCGCCATAGGGGTTGCCAAAGCCCATTGAGATATAGATGACAACTTCCTTGTTTGAGCGATCAGCTATTTCCAGAATATCATTCACTCGAAGGAGAGACTCCTGAATGGTGGCATTCGTATTTCTGATTTGAAATGTCTCGGAAATACTGAAGGGATATCCGAGATAGTCTATTTGTTTGTGTTGTGCGGCATCGGCTGCACCTCGACTATTCGCAATGATGGCCAAAAGTTTGGTACGTGTTGCTGAGAGATCGAGTCCTTCGAGTACCTGAGTAGTATCAGCCATTTGAGGAATGGCTTTGGGTGATACAAAACTGCCAAAGTCCAGTGTGTCAAATCCCACAGAAAGAAGTTGTTGCAAGTAGGAAGTCTTTACTTCTGTTGGAATGAACGGCGATAATCCCTGCATGGCATCACGAGGGCATTCGATCAATTTGACGGAAGAAAGTCTGGACTTGGTCATGAGTCGATGGCAGTCATTCAAAGGTAATGCCGAATCGGTGGTTGCACAAATATGCTAGAAATTCCAGGAAATAGAAGCCATCATTCGGTTGATGCCTATCTTGGACCTTGGCATAAAACAAAAGCTAATGCGACAGAAAGGTTGGGTCACTGCAATCGGTTTTATCATGTTCATTCTTGGATTTCTTTCTATCGTACTGAGTATGGTTGGAGTTCAGCTTCAATTTATGATATGGTTAGACCATTTTGGCCGTGGTTGGGGGTTTCTG
>JAHEAU010000254.1 GCA_024642625.1 Lewinellaceae bacterium | reverse complement strand
TAAGCATAGACCCCATTACGCAAGCCTACACTGTGGTACAACAGGGATTCGATGCCGGTGACGGATTCGAGTTTCAAGAGAATGGGTGTCAGGATATTACTCACAGCCGCGGAGGCTGTCTTCCCAACCCGAGAGGGAATATTGGGCACGCAAAAGTGGACTACGCCATGTTTGACAAAAGTCGGTTTGCTATGCGTGGTCAAATCAGACGTAGCGAAACAACCACCTTGATCAATGCTGACATCCACAATCACCGCGCCGTCCTTCATCCCGGCAACGATCTCCTCGGCGACGACGACAGGGGCCCGTCCACTTTTGGAGTGAATAGCTCCAATAGCTACATCTGCCTGGATCAACTCATTCCGCAGGATCACAGGATCCATAGCCGAAGTAAAGATCTGGCTGCCCAGATGATGCTTCAAGCGCATCAATTTGTAAATATTATTGTCAAATACACGTACTTCAGCGCCCAATCCCAATGCAGCGCGGGTGGCGTATTCAGCCACAACACCAGAACCCAGAATCACAACGCGTGCTGGCGGGACGCCGGAGATGCCACCCAGCAATAACCCGGTGCCCTTGTGTGACCTGCTCAACAACTCGGCAGCCGTCAGAATAGCTGAAATTCCAGCAATTTCACTCATGATCCGCACCACAGGAAAAGCGCCGGAATCATCCTGGATATATTCCATCGCCAAAGCGATGACACGTTTGCTTCTTAGTTTTTCTAGAAATTCTCGTTGAACGACAGGCAGATGGAGAGGTGAAATTAATACCTGATTGGGATGCATCAGGTCGATCTCCACCATATTGGGAGGGGCCGTCTTGATGATCATCTCCGCCCGATACACCTCTTCATCAGAATGAGCGATCTCCGCACCCGCTTCGCTGTATTCGTGGTCCAGGTAATTGGCTCGCTTGCCGGCGTCACTCTGGATAACTACCCGGTGTCCATGTCCGACGAGTGCTGCGACATTGGACGGGACAAGAGCCACACGATTCTCCTCTGTGGATGTTTCCTTCGGAATGCCAATGAACAATTTATGGCTTTGGGGGCGAAGAGCCAGGGCCTGTTCCTGAGGTTGGAGGTGGGCCTGTGTCAATTCGGCTGGGATAGGTATTCTCTTGCTCATCTCTTCAAAAATACGATTTCCCTCGTTGAATCAGGAAGGATCCGGATCTCGAGGTCCAATCTTCTTTGTGGTAGGACAGATTCAAGGATGTCTGGCCACTCTATGAAGGTCCATGAATCGTCATCCAGATAATCCAGAATGCCAATATCAAGGGCTTCGTCCAAGTCCTCAAGCCGATAGGCATCAATGTGATGAATCGTACGCGGAGATTGGTCTGCACTGATATAATCTTGAACAAGGGCAAACGTCGGACTTGAAACCTGATCTCTACTGCCCAATGCCTTGACCAAAGCGGTGACCAGGGCCGTCTTGCCAGCTCCCAAATCTCCGGAAAGACAGAATTTTCGCCGATCTCCGGCTGCTTGGAGCAGCTGTTTTGCCACTTCGGGAAGATGGCCAGGTGACGGGCAAAGAAGTGAATTTGGTCCGGAGTTCATCAGGTTGTTATATCTGTTTTGGCCATCCTGGTCAAAGATCATCAGTTCTGGTCGAACCGCAAAAAATCAACTGAAATCAAGTCCATTCGCGTGCTTGAATAATTTAGTGAAATATAATTTTATAAACTAATGAATGGCAGCTTTTTGCAAGGCAAATTAACCCCTCTTTTTTCGCCCAAAAAGCCCCCGGTTTTGTATCTTTGCGCCTATGGAAAATGAGAAAAAAGGGCAAGGAGTCCAGCCCGGTGATTACACCGCGGATAATATTCAGGCCCTGGAAGGATTGGAGGCTGTACGCCGTCGTCCCGGGATGTATATCGGTAGCACAGATTACAAGGGATTACACCATTTGGTTTACGAAGTGGTGGACAACTCGATCGATGAACACCTCGCCGGTCACGCCACACATATCGAAGTGGTTATCCATAAAGATGGCAGCCTGACAGTCACGGATGATGGCCGGGGTATTCCGACCGGTATGCACCAGAAATTGCAAAAATCGGCGCTTGAAGTGGTCATGACCGTCCTCCATGCTGGGGGTAAATTTGATAAAGACACCTACAAGGTGTCAGGTGGTCTGCATGGAGTCGGGGTTTCATGCGTAAATGCATTGTCTATCCACCTGCGGGCAGAAGTTCGACGTGATGGCAAAGTATGGGTCCAGGAATACAGCCAGGGAAAACCTCAAGGCCCGGTTGAAATCATTGGTGACACCAAAGAGACTGGTACACGTGTCACGTTCAAACCAGATGGAGAGATTTTCGAAACTCTGATTTTTAATTTCGATACACTGACTCACCGATTGCGTGAATTGAGCTTTTTGAATAAAGGTCTGAAGCTCTCGATTACCGACGAACGCGAGACGCAGGAGGACGGAAGCTTTCTGTCAGAAGAATTTTATTCTGAGGGTGGACTGCAGGAATTCGTCCTCTATGTGGATGAAGCCAAAACGCCCCTCATTGAAGTACCAATCTATGTAACCGGTAAGGAGGACAATGTAGAGGTCGAAGTGGCGATGCATTATAACACATCGTACTCCGAGAACCTCTTGTCTTATGTCAACAATATTACCACACGGGATGGGGGGACTCACGTGCAAGGGTTCCGTCGCGCCGTCGCCCGATTGTTCAAGCAATATGGAGATGACAACGGTCTCTTCAAAAAATTGACCTTTGAAATCTCGGGAGAAGATTTTCGGGAAGGCCTTACAGCGATCATTTCCGTCAAGGTGCCAGAACCGCAGTTCAAAGGCCAGACCAAAGGGGAATTGGGGAACTCGGAAGTAAATGGAATTGTCTCCCGTGTCCTGGGAGATCACTTGAAATATTACCTGGAAGAAAATCCACGGGACGCGAAAAAGATTGTCGATAAAGTTATTCTAGCGGCAACCGCCCGTCATGCTGCGCGAAAAGCCAGGGAAATGGTACAGCGCAAAGGTGCCCTTACGGGAAGCGGGTTGCCTGGGAAATTGTCGGATTGCTCATCAAAGCATCCTGAAGATTCAGAGATTTTTCTTGTCGAGGGAGATTCTGCTGGCGGGACAGCCAAGCAAGGCCGTGACAGAAATTTTCAGGCCATCCTCCCACTTCGGGGAAAGATCCTCAACGTGGAAAAAGCCATGGAGCATCGGATCTACGAAAACGAAGAGATTAAAAACATCTTCACCGCATTGGGCGTAAGCATCCAGGAAAATGATGAAGGGATCCGCGTCTTGAATACCGAAAAGCTCCGGTATCACAAGATTGTCATTATGTGCGACGCCGACATCGATGGTAGTCATATCGTGACGCTGATTTTGACCTTTTTCTTCCGTTATATGCGACGACTTATTGAGGAGGGCAATATTTATATCGCCTCACCACCTCTCTATCAAGTGAGTAAGGGTCGCCAATCGCAGTATTGCTGGGATGAAGACGAACGTCTGGCTGCAATGAACAGCATGGGTGGACCCGAAGCCAATGTGAAGATCCAGCGATATAAGGGTTTGGGGGAAATGAATGCGGAACAGCTGTGGGAGACCACAATGGATCCGGAACGGAGAACACTGAAGCAGGTTTCTATCGATGATGCTGCGGATTGTGACCGGATCTTCTCGATGTTGATGGGTGATGAAGTTCCACCTCGTCGCCAATTCATCGAGGCCAATGCCAAATATGCCAGGGTTGATATTTGATCCAATTCTGGACTAAGAACAAAAAAGCCCGATGGAAACGCCGGGCTTTTTTAAACCATATGAACAGATTTATCAGGACCAGTAAGATTTGGCTTCTGATGTGAACCCCCATTTTTTGGCAAGGGTTTCGATTTCTTCGTGTAAATCCTTCTTTGGTTTGAGACAATCAACAACCCATTCAGCTTGACCATATTGCATGACAAGTTCTGGCCATTTGCGCCGCAATGCAGGTCGTAAGTCTTGCCGAATGATCCAGAGTAACTCGCCATACAACCCAATCGGGATACCATGATCTATCATGGATTGGATGGCCAGTGAATGATAGGTGGATATTCCGGAGCGCAATAGGGAAATAACTTGATCGCGATGCTCCATCGGCATGGGCGTGGACGATTGGAGAGGAGGAAGTTTGGCGAGAATTGCCTCTTCCGACCACCAGGTTTGCTGACCAGGTTTGAGCCAACGTTGGTCTCCTTGCGGGCCGCCAAGAAGGATGAGATTGGCTGAACTGGAACCACTTGAAACCAGGTTGATGCCTGCATGCTCGGCCCGTCTTTGGAACGCAGATGAAGGAAGCCAGGTGCGCCCGAAAATAAACATCTGATCTCCGTTCTTGATATTCTTGCCTGGAGCCAGACGGATCAGGCGCTTGTCAATCCCTGTTAATCCCAAAGACCAGAGATCCAGTAATTCGGTTATTGATATGTGATCCTGTTTGCCTGCCAAATGGCCTTCAGCCAATTGCCAGATTCTGTCCTGGTAAGCAGAAGACCAATTTGCCCGGTTTGCCTTCTTTCGAAAGCCATTTAGTGACAGGGTATTCTGTTTCCGAGCTTGTGCCTTCCCCGTAATTCGGATCCGCACAGGCAGGCTTCGAAAGATATCTGTACGATGAGCTATCGGTGCTTGATGAATGAATAGTTTTTCAAGACGGGGCCAAGTCCCAGCAGGTAAAGAATCAATTTTGGTTTTCCGGATATCGAGCGATTTCAGGCCAGGCAGATCGGCCCATGCTGAGGGTATTTCTGGAATGGGATTTCCGGAAAGATCGATTCGTATCAATTGGTTGAGACTGGCAAATGAATGAGGAAGGCTATTGAGCTGATTTCCGGACAGATCCAAATCAGCTCAATAGC
>JAHEAU010000042.1 GCA_024642625.1 Lewinellaceae bacterium | reverse complement strand
CTGCTGAATCAAATGCAGATGGTACAGCTGCTTTCGCAGACATCCAGGATTTTGGTCAATGGATGGTTGTGAATACCGCTGAAACCACTGCTGTTGAAAAGCCGGATCAACTCCAAATCGCTCTGGATCGGCCTGCATTTTTGGTCCCTAATCCAGTTCGTACAGGAACAACAATGAGATTGCGTACAACACTTTCTGGCCCATTTGATATTCGCATGTGGAATACTGATGGTCGTATGATAATTCATAAAAAAAGTGTTAACCAGGAATGGTCAACTTTGATTGATTGGCCGGCCGGAGCCTATTATTATGAAATTTCTAATGGAAAAAACATGATCCGCAGCTCGATCCTTGTGGTTGAATAGGGAACACGTGGAACATCGCGAATCCCAAATTGATGCTTCATGAAGAATGGAAAACTTACGTTTGATCAGACAAACGGAGTCGGCTTGATCACTTGCTCAACGTGTGGTCATTCTGAACGTATGTTGTCGTTCACCCATGGCACCAGCCATCAGCTTGGGTTTCAGTGTACGGCGTGTTTCCAGCTTGTATCGGTTGAAAATGGATTGGAAGGACCGATTCCACTTTGTCACTGTGGAGGTGAGTTACATCGTGATAAACCATTGAAATGCCCACTATGTCAGAGCACGGAGGTCACATTCGAATCGGAATATATGACTTGAAACAATTCTGGTCACAGGTTGAAGCCATATGCGAAAAACCTGAGTTCCAGTCTACTTTTTCTTGAAATCACCTCGTTTCCAGGCCTCGAAAAACTTGGCCCAGGATAGTGGGTTGAAGATATTCATCGGAGGTTGCTGACCGATATGATAAAACGCATTGGATTGCTGGCGCAAGTAATAACTCGCACTTTCCCGGCCATCATATGCCAGGTCCTGTCGACCTCGTTCCAAATTCTCTTGAGCGAGATTTTCCAAAGCACGACGTTGCATGTCGGAGGTAACATCCATTGCAAGGAATTCGATCTTGAAATGTTCTTTACTAGGCCAAGGAAAAACGACTGTTTCAGGGAGGTTGAATGTGTCCCGTGTCATCAATTGCACAATGGGTAATCGATTATCCTCCAAAGTGTCCGGGATTTGAAAGGAGACCTGCCGATATCCAATCGATGTGAAGGTGATCACGTCTCCTTTCTCCACAACCATGGAAAAGAAACCATTAAAATCGGCATATGTGCCCCGGCCTTTGTCCTTCACAGCTATAGTAGCGAATGGAACGGGAAGTAAATCTGCATTTGTACCGTCAAGAATAAGCCCCGAAAACTGAACCAATTGATTGTCAGAACCAGGTTGTTGTGCGTGTAGCGAAATACCAGTAATAAACAGGCAGGCGACCAAGGCCAAATGGGTGCGGAATGAGTTGTAAGACATCTTCATAGTGGAAAGATACATATTGACAACACCTGATGTGGTCATTCCAGGGTCAAAGGAAGTCAGATTAAGAAGATTTTAACGACGTAGTTGTAACATATAGCGGACTACATCGTCCATTTCGGTGACATATCGGAATCGAAGACCTTTTCGGTATCGCAGAGGTACCTCTTCTACATCCTGTTTGTTCTCAGTACAGAGGACCACAGTTTGAATGCCAAGGCGTTTGGCTGCTAAAATCTTTTCCTTTATACCACCAACTGGAAGGACTTTACCCCTCAAAGTGATCTCGCCGGTCATTGCTACCATCTGACGCATTGGTTTGTTCAGAAATGCGGAGGCCAGTGCGGACAACATAGTAATGCCAGCAGATGGGCCATCCTTTGGAATAGCTCCTTCTGGAACATGCAAATGAATATCCTTTTTGTTGAATTCCTCTGGATCTATCCCGTATTCCTGGCTGTGCGCTTTCAAATAACTGAGGGCTGTGACCGCTGACTCCTTCATGACCTCGCCGAGGTTACCAGTCAATTTTAACCCGCCTTTACCAGGTGATAAGCTGGTTTCGATAAACAAAATCTCACCACCTACACTTGTCCACGCAAGACCAATTGCGACACCAGCTGGATTGTTGCCCAGGAAGCGTTCCATATTAAATTTCCTTGGTCCAAGGATTTTTTCAATGTCTTCCGCGGAAAGTGTGGGTTTGAATTTTGCACCCGTAGCTACCTTATGCGCAATTGAACGACAAACTTGGGCTATTTGGCGATCCAAAGAACGGACACCACTTTCCCGGGTATAGTCCTGGATGATTTTAACAAGTCCGGATTCAGTCAACTTGAGTTGGCCCTTTTTCAAACCATGCTCCTGGATTTGTTTCGGCAGCAAATGCTTTTCTGCAATGGCCGTTTTCTCTTCTGTGGAATAACCGCTGATTTGTATAATCTCCATCCGGTCCAACAAGGCGGGTTGGACGGTGCTCAGTGTATTTGCTGTGGCAATGAAAAGGACCTTGCTCAGGTCGTATTCCATTTCCAGATAATTGTCATGGAACGAACTGTTCTGTTCCGGATCGAGCACTTCCAACAACGCGGAAGATGGGTCACCCCGAAAATCCTTACCCACTTTGTCAATCTCATCCAATACAAAACAAGGGTTCGCTGCTCTGGCTTTCTTTACAGATTGAATGATGCGACCGGGCATTGCCCCGATATACGTCTTGCGATGGCCCCTGATCTCAGACTCGTCATGAAGTCCACCTAATGAAATACGCACATATTCACGCCCTAAAGCACGAGCGATCGACCGACCCAGGGAAGTTTTACCGACGCCTGGAGGGCCAACAAGACAGAGGATAGGTGCTTTCATATCACCTTTTAACTTCAATACAGACAGGTGTTCCAGAATCCGCTCTTTGACCTTCTCCAATCCGTGATGGTCTTCATCCAGGATCTTCTTTACCTTTTTAAGGTCAAAATTGTCTTTCGTCGTTTCATCCCAAGGCAAATCAAGAACCAGGTCAAGGTAATTGAGCTGAACACTATATTCTGCTACTTGCGGATTCATCCGACGTAGTCGGTTCAACTCTTTATCAAAATGTTTGGCCACTTTTTCTGACCATTTCTTAAGTGTCGAACGCTCCATCAGTCGGTCGATCTCTTCCTCTTGAGGATTGTGACCCAACTCCTCTTGGATGGTTTTCAGTTGCTGATTGAGATAGTAATCCCTCTGTTGTTTTTCGATATCACCCCTGACTTTGTTTTCAATCTGGTCCTTGAGCTCCAGCACCTGAAGTTCATTTTCCAATTGGATCAGGATCATTCTGGCCTTTTGATTGATCGGGTTGATTTCGAGAATCTCCTGTTTGACAGAAACTTTCAAGCTCAAATTGGATGCTATGAAGTTGAGCAAGAAGAGGTTGTTGGTAATGTTTCGAAGGACAAGATTGGCTTCTGCAGGAATATTTGGAGAAAGTTCAATGATCCTTCTGGCCGTATCTGTGATGGTCGAGATCAGTGCATCAAACTCGAGATCATTATCTGAATCCTCATGGTTGAGCATGGCTACTTTGGCCGTCATGTAGGGTTGCTCTTGTGTCATTTCTATCAATCGAAACCGGCGACGGCCCTGCAGAATCGCTGTCGTTGTGCCATCTGGCATTTTCAGCAATTTGACGATACGGGCAACGGTACCAACGGAATAGAGGTCAGATGATTTAGGTGATTCGATCCGACTGTCCTTTTGGGAAAGAACTGCAATTATTTTTTGATCCTGGAAGGCTTTCTGGATCGCTTTAATTGATTTATTTCTGCCTACAGTAATTGGAATCACGATCCCGGGAAAAAGAACGGTGTTTTTGAGAGCAAGCACTGGAAGTTCTTCAGGGAAGTCTTCCTGCATGTCGGTTTCATCTTCCTCATCAATTGAGAATAAGGGCATGAATTCGGAATCCTCGTCTGTTCCGCTATTAAAATTGAGGATAGGGTCGTATATCATAAATGAAAGAAGGTCGACTGAAGAAATATAGGCACATTTAAGGCTAAAGCGTTGTTGGCCAACTTTGGTCAAACCCCGTGCCATGGGGTAATCTATGCCAAACGAGCGGATATCTGGAAAATTATCCGTCAGTTTGTCATGTGTTAGCTAATTCAGTCTGCAATTCGGCAGATGGCACTAATTCGGCTTCCAGATCCTTTTCAATCTTCAGGTTGTCAATTATGAAAACCTGACGTTGTGGAGTGTTCTTTCCCATGTAATACCCCAACAACTGGTCGATGCGTGTATCATCCATAAGGACGACTGGGTCCAATCGGATATTTGCGCCTATGAAATCTTTGAATTCGTATGGAGAGATTTCGCCCAATCCTTTGAAACGGGTGATTTCAGGCTTGCCTCGAAGCGTTTTGATTGCTTTTTGTTTTTCAACTTCAGAATAGCAATAGAATGTCTGTTGTTTATCACGAACGCGGAACAACGGTGTGTCCAGGATAAACAAATGTCCATTGCGAACCAGATCTGGGAAGAATTGTAAAAAGAAGGTGAGCAAAAGGAGACGAATATGCATGCCGTCTACATCGGCGTCAGTCGCAATCACAACCTGACTATATCGGAGATCATCAATACTGTCTTCAATGTTCAAGGCATGCTGGAGAAGGTTGAATTCCTCATTTTCATAGACCACTTTTTTGGTCAGACCAAAGCAATTCAATGGTTTGCCTCGCAAACTGAAAACGGCTTGTGTCTCTACTTTTCGTGCCTTTGTGATGGAGCCAGAAGCGGAATCGCCCTCGGTTATGAATAACGTAGTCGCCAGTCTAAATTCATCGTCCACTTTTTCTTCATTAAAATGATAGCGACAATCGCGGAGCTTCTTATTGTGAAGATTGGCCTTCTTCGCACGTTGATTTGCGAGTTTTTTAATACCAGCAATTTCCTTTCGTTCCCGTTCGGATTGTGTGATCCGTTTGAGCAAAGCCTGAGCAACTTCCGGATGCTGATGCAAGTAGTTGTCAAGTTCCCGGGAAAGGAAGTCACCGATGAAAGATCGGATGGAAGCTCCGGAAGGACTCATGTTTTGAGAGCCCAATTTGGTTTTGGTCTGAGATTCAAAAACAGGTTCTTCAACCCGAATACTAATCGCGGTAATGATGGAAGCCCGTATATCTTTGGAATCAAAGTCCTTTTTATAAAAATCCCGTATCACTTTTACTATGGCTTCGCGAAATGCAGCCAAGTGGGTGCCACCCTGGGTGGTAAACTGGCCGTTGACAAAGGAATAGTAATGCTCACCATAGAGATCGCCATGGCTTAATGCGATCTCTAGATCAGGCCCATTCAAATGGATAATGGGATATCGTAACTCCTCCTGAGATGTCTTTTTCGTCAGAAGATCAAGGAGTCCGTGTTTTGAATTGAATGTCTTGCCATTAAAATTGATCTTTAATCCAGTATTCAGGTAGGCATAGTTCCAGAGCTGAGTTTCCATATACTCTGGCCGGAATTTGTACTGCCTGAATATTTCAGGGTCTGGCCGAAAAGCAAAATAGGTGCCATCCGACTCATTGGTCTTCACGACTTTGGCATCGTTCAGCAATTCGCCTTTGGAAAACTCTGCTTTTTTCAACTGCCCTTCACGGACTGCATAGACCTGAAAAAAATCAGAAAGGGCATTTACTGCCTTGGTACCGACACCATTCAGTCCGACTGACTTTTTAAAGGCTTGAGAATCATATTTGCCACCTGTGTTGATTCGTGATACGCATTCCACTACCTTACCCAATGGAATGCCACGGCCAAAATCGCGGACAGCTATCGTACCATCGTCCAACGTAATATTGATCTCGCGACCGAACCCCATGACATATTCATCAATCGAGTTGTCTATGATCTCTTTTAACAGGACATAAATACCATCATCCGGACTGGATCCGTCACCCAATTTGCCAATATACATCCCTGGCCGCATCCGCATGTGCTCCTTCCAGTCGAGGGATTTGATCTGATCTTCGGTATATTGAATCTGACTCATGGGTGGATTTTAACAGGATAAAATTCAGTTATCCCGATGGACTTCGATGCAAGATCGAAAGATGTTGACAATAGATGACAAATATACGTTATAACATAAAATGTTTTAAATATTAATGAACGAGCAATGGGTTTATCATCCTGCATTTCAGGATATCCTTAGATCAATCCGGCGTAGTTGGATATTGGAACTGACAGGTTGGTGTTCTTTGGCCGTCCTGCTCTTCTGTATTATTTGGATTTTCGCAGGCACAACAAGGGTAGTTGCGACAATAGGCTTGATTGTTCCCTTTTGGGGCATCTACATGCTGTGGACTGAACGACCGGAGCATGGATCTCCGCTTTATCATCTTTTCATCCGAGAGCCAGAAAAGATTATCTGGGTCTATGGTTACTTGTTGACTCGAGCTCCGCTCGGCATAGTCCTTTGGAAGCAACACCGAATTTTTTTTCAAACTGTCGACCGAAAAAGTTATGCTCTGGACATTCCTGAAAGTCGCTATCTGGTCGTGATGAAATGGCTGAATCGCGCAATGCCTCATGTAGTATTCGGATGGGATGAATTGAGGTATCAACGATGGTTAAATGATGGAACAGTTTAGTCAGTCAGGGGAGAGTTGTCGAATAAATATGTCCTCCTGTACCTGCTACAAAAATCGTCGAATTATTGATTTCTACCGCGGTCAAATCAATCGAAGCGCTGATTCCAAGTAGACGAAACCAGGAGTTCCCTCCATCTTTGGTAACCCAAACTGTACCCGCATCACCTACCAGCACACCTGTTTCCGAATCACGAAAGGACAACGCCCGAAATGGCGTATCAGCCACCGTCAATGCATCCCCATTTCGAATAGAGAACCAGTTATGCCAGCTATCTATTGTCTTGAGGATGGTACCACCATAACCAACCATATATCCGACAAAACCATCGACCATGTCCAAGGCAATGAAATTGTCTCCGGTCAAGTCCAGATAGTCCCAGGATATGCCCAAATTGTCGGAATATAAAACAGCTCCATAGCCTGCAGCCACTATGCGGTGACCATCACAAACAGCCAGATCGTTGATCAGATTATCGGTTTCTCGGATGTGATGGACTTGGTTCATCGAATCAGCTATGAAGAGATGGCCGAATTGGAATCCGGAGCCGCCTCCAATAACAACTTCCCCCTTTGTGAGTGGGACGATCGCTCTGTTGATCCGCCATTCTGGTAATCGCCGAAAAGCCCAGTCTCCTGATGTTTTTCTTTCCCAGACATGCCCATCTACTCCTGTGCATAATCCGGGCTCAGAACCATCATAGTGCAAATCCAAAATTGCTTTTTCATCCTGGGCCAACGTTTGCCAGGATTCGCCACCATTTGTTGTAGTGAGGATATATCCGGAATTCCAGGTTTTGCCACCTACTGCAAAACCGATTCCCTGATCATCGATTGCCAAATGAAACATGTCTGTATTAATCCCGGTAGGAATCTCTCTCCAGATTGCATCCAAACCTTCCGGACGACAAGAGTCCAAAGCAAGAACTGGCAACAGGATCCAAATTGTGATCCTCAACATGTTTAATGTACTCATGGGAACCAATTATCGATAGCTGTTTAATCGAAAATAACTGGAACCAAATCAAATCTTGTCGTCATGGCAAGCTAATGCTGCCTAAATGGTAAAATCCAGACGGCCAGTCGCCAGACATGTCATACTCACGGATCAATTTCCTGAACAGGTTTTCCCATTGATCATGATCCAGATCAGCATCCTCCCTTTGGGGTGCATATCCTATATGGGTCAAACGACCGTTTTGATCCCAGAATGCCTTTATCCATAATTTTGTCCCTGGAGTAGACAAGCCGTCCTCATGAGCCCGTCTTTCAATTTCTTTTGTGAACGGCCGCCAATATTGAAAGGCGAGGTTGGAATCAAATCGACATGCGTGCAAAAGGCTCATCGAATACTCAGATTGTAGCTCTGTGGCAAAAACATCTGAATCAGTTAACTGAAATACGTCTGGAATATCTTTCTTGGGTTGAGATGTGTTGCTCACTTGGAAAGACATGACGTAAAGTGCAGTGATCAGAACGTAAATTATATTCCCCATGTCACCAAAAATAGTCCAATTCAGGAATATAGAAAGCGTCTTTGCTATCCAAAAGACAATTTGTCTCTACTCGATACCTTGTCTGACAGTTCGTACCTTTGCGTAAATTATGAATTGATGGACACGTTGACTCAGGACGGGGAGGTGATTTTGGAGCGTGAAGGTCAGATCGGTACAATCACCTTCAGCCATCCAGCACACAATGCCATGCCAGGCACTCAATTAAAAAAACTCACAGAGGCTATTGATCAGGCGGGTCAGGATCCAGAGATTGCTGTGATCATTCTTCAAAGCGCCGGTGATCGAACCTTTTGTGCAGGTGCCAGTTTTGATGAATTGGCATCAATTGAAAATATCCAGGCTGGAAAGCAATTTTTTCTTGGCTTTGCAAATGTCATTCTGGCATGTCGGCGTTGTCCCAAGATCCTGATTGGTCGGGTACAAGGCAAAGCCGTTGGTGGCGGTGTTGGCATTGCTGCTGCAGTGGACTATTGTTTTGCAACAGCCCATGCTAGTATCAAGCTCAGTGAATTGGCTGTTGGAATTGGCCCGTTCGTCGTCGGACCTGTCATCGAGCGAAAGATTGGCAATGCTGCTTTTCGGCAGTTAGCCTTGCGTGCAGCAGATTGGATGAGTGCGGAATGGGCCTGTGAGCAGGGCCTATATCAGGAATTATTCCCCAATCAGGAAGAGCTGGATGAGGCTATTCAGGTATTCGCTAAAAAATTGGCAAGCTATAACCCAGATGCCATAACGGAACTGAAGCGCGTTTTCTGGCAGGGCACTGAGGATTGGAACAACTTACTCGAAGAACGAGCAGCCACAAGTGGACAATTGGTTTTGTCAACATTTGCAAGAAAAGCGATAGCTGCATTTAAAAATCGGAATGCATGACAGTGTCGGCAACTCAGTCTCAAGTAGGCCAGGATCTCCTGCTACGGGCATTTCAATTGATGACCACAGCGAAGACATTGACTGAAGTTTACGAAGAGAATTTTAAAGTGGTATCCAAATATGTACATGCCACTTCCCGCGGGCATGAAGCTGTTCAGATAGCTCTAGGTTTACAATTAAAACCCAAGGACTATCTAAGTCTTTATTACCGTGATGATGCTTGTCTTTTAGCCATAGGGATGCAACCGTTTGATCTGATGCTTCAGCTCATGGCCAAACGAGATGATCCATTCTCTGGTGGTCGGACCTATTATTGCCACCCGTCGCTCCGTGATGACGACAAACCAAAAATTCCTCATCAATCTTCAGCCACTGGAATGCAGGCAATTCCAACAACAGGAATAGCATTGGGCATGCAATACCGCGAAGCGATGGGGTTGGCTCAAGATGAGCCAAATGATTTTCCGATTGCTATTTGCTCACTAGGGGATGCCTCTGTCACAGAAGGTGAAGTAGCCGAAGCCTTTCAGATGGCTGCTCTTCGTCAGCTGCCCATTCTCTACCTGGTTCAGGATAACGGATGGGATATTTCGGCCAATGCTGAGGAAACTCGTGCCCAAAATGCCTACGAATATGCAAAGGGATTCCATGGCATTGAGGCTCGCACTATAGACGGAACCGAATTTGCAGATTCGTATTTGGAGTTGCAGGAAATAATAGAAGTCATGCGTCGAGAACGACGCCCTTTTCTGGTTCACGCAAAGGTTCCATTATTGAATCACCACACCAGTGGAGTTCGCAAAGAATGGTATAGGGATGATCTTGAGGAACATCAATCCCGCGACCCCTGGCCCAAATTGCGCGATGCATTATTGCAAGAGGGGTTTACGGAAGAGCAACTTCTGGAGATTGGGCGGAATACGCGAAAGAAAGTGGAAGCAGATTATCAGCGGGCGTTGCAAAGTGAAGACCCTCGGCCTGAAGATTTGTTTACTCATGATTTTGCTCCAACCCCAGTTTTGAAAGAACAAGGCAATCGTCATCCGGACGGAGGAGAGGAACGAGTGATGGTTGATTGCGGGCTGTTCGCCATCGAAGAACTGATGCGGAAGTATCCTGAATGTTTGTTGTACGGACAAGATGTCGGCGGCCGATTGGGCGGTGTTTTTCGTGAAGCGGCAACGTTAGCACAGAAATTTGGAGATCACAGGGTGTTTAATACGCCTATCCAGGAAGCATTTATAGTTGGCAGCACAGTAGGTATGTCAGCTGTTGGACTAAAACCAATTGTCGAAGTCCAGTTTGCTGACTATATCTGGCCAGGGCTGAATCAGCTTTTTACAGAGGTTAGCAGGTCTTGTTACCTGACAAATGGGAAATGGCCAGTCAGCTGTATCATTCGAGTGCCCATTGGTGCATACGGGAGCGGAGGTCCCTACCATTCGACGAGTATTGAAAGTGTCATGACAAATATAAGAGGGATTAAAATTGCTTATCCCAGCAATGGCGCGGATCTGAAAGGATTGTTAAAGTCGGCATACCACGATCCCAATCCAGTTGTCATACTAGAACATAAAGGACTGTATTGGTCCAAAGTCAAAGGCACGGAAACAGCTCGTTGTGTCGAACCTGACGATGACTATATCCTTCCGTTTGGCCTAGGCAGATCAGTATTGATTGCAGACCCTCGATCAATAAAGGATGGACCTACTCTTGGCATCATTACCTATGGGATGGGTGTCCATTGGTCGCTCAACGCAGCAAAGAACTGGCCTGGGCAAATCGAGATCTTCGATTTGAGAACCTTGTACCCAGTGGACGAGGATGCGATGATGGAGATCACCGCTCGGCATAATCGAATACTGATTGTCACCGAAGAGCCAGTCAATAACACATTTGCTCAAAGCCTTGCGGCCCGAATTCAGCAACGCTGCTTTGAAGAACTTGACGCTCCAATTCATGTCATCGGGTCTGAAAATATGCCCGCGATCCCGCTCAATATGACACTTGAACAAACAATGATTCCATCGGCAGAAAAAGTAGCTGATGCAATTCGCAAAGTCCTTGATTATTAATCGGAAGATATAGCCGAATTGGAAAATAACATCTATAAATCCAGTTCCTTTGCTCTCTTGAAATCCATTGCGAAGACCACCATTTCTAAACATAAACGAACACATGATCCGAATTTTAGCCAATGATGGCATTCATGCAACAGGTTTGAAGATGCTCCGTGAAGCAGGTTTTCAGGTTGACACAGACCATGTCCCTCAGGATGAACTGGCTGCAGTATTACCCATTTATGATGCCTTGATCGTTCGTTCGGCCACTAAAGTGCGTCAGGAGCTGATTGACGGATGTCCTGATCTGAAAGCCATCGCTCGAGGTGGAGTAGGCATGGACAATATTGATGTTGCATACGCCCGTGAAAAGGGAGTGCATGTGTTTAATACACCTGAAGCATCATCAAGAGCGGTAGCTGAATTAACAATGGGTCATATGTTGTCTCTTTCCCGTTTTTTACATCGTGCCAATCGGGATATGCCAGAGACAGGTACCACAGCCTTTAATGACATGAAAAAATCATTCAGTAAAGGACGTGAAATCGAAGGTCAAACCCTAGGAATTGTTGGATTTGGTCGAATTGGTCAGTCTTTAGCCAAGTTGGCACTTGGATCAGGGATGCATGTCATAGCTTCCGATCCATTTGTTCAGGAAGTTGAACTTTCGTGGGAAATTCCTGGATTTGGTGTCGTGTCCATCGACATTAAGACACAACCACTCGATGAGGTACTCGCCACCTCAGATTATCTGAGCGTACACGTCCCTTCACTTGGCGGGAAGCCATTATTGGATAAGGATGAGATAAATATGATGAAAAGAGGAGCAATCTTGCTCAATTCTTCACGTGGAGGAATTATTGATGAAGATGCACTTTTAGAAGCTTTGACCAGTGGTCAGATCGGTGGTGCAGGCCTCGATGTATTTGTGGGTGAACCTGCGCCCCGTAAAGATCTTTTAAATCATGCCCAAGTGTCTGTTTCGCCTCATATTGGCGCATCGACGAATGAAGCACAAAGTCGAATCGGCGTAGAACTTGCTGTGGGTATGATTGATTTCTTCAGAAAGTAAACTTTCCCAAAAGCCTTGGAACAAAAAGGGGAATCAAGATTGGTTCCCCTTTTATATTTAGCCAGCTTCAAATAGGTTATTTGCCAGCTCGGATGGTAGTTGATTCCTGTATCCAGCAGCCAACAAAGAAAGACTGGCCTTCTTTCAGGTTGCGTTGGAATATCTCTTCAACATTCGGCATGTAACTGCTGTATTGACTGATCAATTTATTCGCTTCTGATGCAACAGTGGGGTCAATATTTCGCGCGATTTGCCATTTGTCGATAGCGGGCCAAGTGACAACCTGACTGTCCCATCCACGTCCAGGGCCACAGAGTGGTCCACTGGATGCATAAAGTTTACCAATCAGAATGTATGATTCTCCGGAATTGGGATCCAGTTTCGCTGCAAGGAGGGCAAATTGGCGAGACTTGGAAAAGTTTTTCAGATGTGCGTAATAGATCTTGGCAATCAATAAATGATATTTAGACTTCTTCCCATTGTCATCAGTTTCTGATGCTGCACGTTCAAACAATTGAACAGCATCTTTGAATTTACCCTCCTGCAGCGCGTTGAATGCCTGTCTTCCAGAGGATGTTTGATCGACATCAAGACACTCCCGATTGATAAATTGACTCATTCTGGTCAGTCGTGGATCGTTGGTGTCCAATTTACCCCACCGAAGCCGACTATATACGGTTTTTACAACCTCACAATTCAGTGAATCACCTTGATAATCTGGATAATACCTATCGACATAATAAGAGGAAGGGTAAAAGTCTTCAACAGCTTCAAATTCCTCCAGTCGAACAGGTACGTAGGCCTCAACAATAGAAAAATTTTCATGCTCCTTGTTATCCGAAAGTCCGTGAGCAAGGATATCTCGCACCAGAGCTTGGTATTTTCGTGCCTCGGATAGGGTTATTTTCTCCTGGTTAAATTGACTGATGAGTAAATCGGTAAACGGATTCAAGACAAAAGCTTGGGTATGTAGACCGTTTTTGTCAATCGTGTTCTTGAACAAGGTGTAGATTTCCTCATCGGAAGCATAGTTCCGAAATGAATAATAAAGATCAAACGCTAACAGTCCTTGCAAATAGTCATCTTTTGGATAACAGAGGACGGCATCATTATACAATGCCCTAATTTTTTGAACATATCCAACACGCTCGAGTGAGTCTGTCGATTTGTTGAAGAAATCCTTGTAAAACTTTACTCCATCGGTGTACTGAATGGATCGTTTACCATCTGCTGCAGGGGCTAATTCGAAAGCCTTCAGCCAATGTGGCCACGCCGTTTTCAAATCATTTTCACGCAGGAAGCCTCGGTATATGACATGCTCATTCAATGCATCCTCCGGGTAAGCCGATTTCGAAAACGTAGTACAACCTGTGCCCATACTGTCAGATGGGTTGCTTTGATACTTTTCTGGGATTTGTGTTTCTACAGTTTTTTCGACCGTCCTAGGGGTACAAGACACGAAAAATATACAAATGGGTAACAGAAATAGAATGGTTCTCATTGATTAAAGTTGGATATTCAAACATTGTCTCTATGCAGAAACCTTCTAAAACGGAAAGTGAACATAAAGAGAACGTTAAAAGGACTGAAAGAAGAAAAATGTTGTGGTTGATCACAAAAAAAGACCGCCATTTTCTATGGCGGTCTTTCTTTGGAATCGGGTGTTGATTACTTGTTAAACTTCAATGTCACTGTTTCGCCAATCCAACAACCGATGGAATAAGATTGCCCTTCGGTCTTTCCGAGCATATGTCCATCTTCATGTGATGGCCGTGAACTGATATAACGAGATATACGTTCATTGGCTTGGTCCGTAACGGATGAGTCCAATGCCTTTGCAGCATAATATTTTTCCATTGCAGCAAGAATAACGCATCGTTGCTCAAAATCAGAACTTCCACATGATCGATAGGATTTGGCGTACATGTCACCGATTAAAATCAATGGTTGCCCCCAATCCGGACGAAGTTTCATGGCTTTGCGAGCATGCTCACGGGCAGTGGTATATCGTTCAAATTGACGGAATTCGATAGATGCCAATGATTGGTAATAATCCGCTAGTTTATCAGGGTCAGACTCTTGCTCGATAGCTGACTTGTATTGATCCAGAGCTTCGTTGTATTTGCCTTCATCATACAATGCTTTAGCATACGCACCAGGGTTCTTTTCATAAAACTCGGCCAAAACCTTGGCATTCACTTCTGAGGCATATGCTTCATACTTACTTTTTAATTCAATCATCAATGGATCAGAATCTCCGCAATCTTGTGCCGCCAATTTGAGATAGATATCCTTAATCAGTTCACCATTGTCTGGATCAGCACGGTATTGAGGTTCCAGTTTATTCTTGAACCATGTACAATCAAATAAAGTGCCTTCAATCTGGGCAAGAGTCGGCAACATCGCATCTTTTCCCTGTTGATACTGAGCAGCAAACTGTTTGCTGTTGGCTATATTGTATTCGGCAGTCTCAAGTAGCAGGTTAAAAACCGATCGAGCCTCTTCAGCCGAAATCCGTTTGTTGTTGAACTGGTCCACAAGCACATAAGCCATTGGGACAAGAACGATATATTCGGATGCTTTTCCGGCTGCATCCATTGACGCTTTCAACGCCTTATATGTTTCAGGGTAAGGAGTAGCCAGGTTGTAAAACATGTAGTATCCCTTTCGGGCCATAGCAGGGCCTATCGATCCAGTACATTCTGCTTCATGATCAAAGATGGATAAGGCCTCATTCCGGAATGCATCTTTATCCGCAGTTGTAGTAGCCGCTTCAAACTTTTTTATATAGAATTGCTCGCCATCATAAAAATGATCGATTCTTTTGCCATCCGCAGCAGGAGCTTGCTTATATACTTTTTGCCAATATGTAAAGGCCTGGTCTGGCTTGTTCTCTTTTAGAAAGCCTTTATAAACGACATGATCCTGGATGAGATCATCTTGATTGGGCTTTCCAATCCACGTGTCGCATTGAGCGAATCCCATTGTGCCTGACAAGAGGAATATAACACTCGATATAAATAACTTCATCATTTGCATATTACTCGAATTTACGTTTGTAGAACCACGAATTGTCATTCAATGTTGCAGCCAACCGGATTCGCAAATAAGTGTCCTGCTGGATTTCTGTAACCCCGCGACGACCACCCTCAAGTGATAAATCAAGGAATGAAATCTGTTGTCTTGGCAATAATACAGGGAATCCAAAACCGATTTGCAATGCATAAGCATCAAATGTTTGGCCATTGATCTTTCGAGGGTCTGATTCATAAAACATACCTGCTCTATAGCGAACTCGACGCAAATAGTTCCGGAAAGAATTAACATCAGGCGTCCATTCACCTCCGATGCTCAGTCTCAACGTATTTTGATAGTTCAGTCCAACGTCATTTTTATCCGTGAGTTGGAGTTTTGCCCAATTGTTGAGTTCAGCATTTATTCCGACCTGGTAATGACTGCCTTTCATATACGTAAAGCCAAATCCAAATTTGGCTGGTAATGACCCTGTTCCTTTCTTATTCTCGGTCAAAAGAAGGGTGTCTCTGGCGAGGAGACTACTTGACGTGTAAGGTATATTCACCCGTTCAATCAGCCGGTTTGAATAAGTCGCAAATCCTGTTGGAGAATTACCATATATCCCAAAGGTCAGAGATCTCCTGGATCGCAGTTTCTCCGGTTCCTCCGAAACGGGATCGATGTAATGTCGATACATCGCCCCTGCTTGCCATTTGAATCCTCTTAGATTAATTGTTGAAAAAGACCGTGTTGAATAAGGCGCGACTTCCTGAATAAGGTCCAATTGGGAATTGTTTTCTATTCGACCGAAAACATAACCCAATTGAAGGCCAATTGACAGATTATTGTACTTGACGCCTGTTGCCATTGCGACCTGCGACAATCCACCTTCACCAGTAAATATGCTTCTGACCGTGTCAATGCCCTGGATGTCCTGGATTATCTCCACATCGTAGCCAACTTGGCTAACGGGATTAACTGAGAATCCCATCGCATAATCCCAAGGGGTTTCTTTTTTATCCAGAATTTGATTGATCCGTGATTTTAACGGGAATGCCAAAGACAGATAGTCCAGATTGCCAGACCAAACAGCTTGTTGTGATCCATTTCGCTCAAATTGATTGTATCGGCTATACAAACCAAATTCGAGCGCTGTAGTTTGTAGATAGGGCAGGCTCGCAGGGTTGCCCGGATTGACATGGTAATAGTCAGTCCAAGCGGCAAATAGCCCTCCTGTAGAACCAGTCTGATTGAAGTCACCCCGATAGATGTCTCCAATCCCATATCGAGTGATTGGGGAATTATCTTTAGGTTGAGCCCAACTAAACAAAGGGAGAAGGGCGCCCAAAATGATCAATGCCAACTGCTTATCCAGCTTCCAATTCATGGTTCAAGATTTGATTAAGGCCGATCAAAACGAGCTCAGCGTGTGCAAATATCACAGAATTCAGATGGCTGGCCAAAAAATCCATGTCTCCACCTGTTATGATGACGTTAAGTTCTGGGTATTGATTGCGATATCGTGCAATCATGCCTTCGATTTCGCAAATGACACCCCATTGCGCCCCGGCAGCCAGTGCTCCCAAGGTATCATGGCCTGGAAGGGTGGGGTGTTCTAGCCACGGTGCAATTGGCAGACGAGCTGTCATCTTGTGCATTGCTTCTAGTCGCATGCGCATCCCGGGATGTATACTGCCACCATAATAATGAAGGCCAGCTTCTAATACATCAACTGTTATACATGTTCCAGCATCGACGATCATGAATGGCGGCTGATAGCCTAGCGAGATGGCTCCTGCAAGACCAGCTATCCGGTCACGACCAAGAGTTTCAGGTGTCCGATAATGATTGTGAAAAGGCAGGGGTGTATGGTGGTCTAAAATCAGTAAGGGACCAAGACTGGAAAGCGTTTCATGGGTCCATTTGGGTATCATCCCAGTCGCGCTAAGTATAGTTGCAGTCGGTTTTTCATCTCCAAGAAACTGACGCAACCACTTCACTGAAAATGTACTGGTCGAATCATTTTTACGACATATACCAGCCTCAAATAGGGCGACTTTTGTTCGGGTATTCCCGATGTCTAATATGAGATTCATTAGTGTTTGAAATGCCGATTTCCAGTGAGTACCATAGCCATTCCATGTGCATCACAATAGGCGATACTTTCACTATCCTTGACACTGCCTCCAGGCTGAATAACAGCCCGGATTCCAGCTTTGTTTGCTATTTCTACGCAATCAGGGAAAGGGAAAAATGCGTCTGAAGCCATAACGGCACCGGTCAAGTCGAATCCAAATGCCGTTGCTTTGGCTATCGCCTGATTCAAGGCGTCAACCCGTGACGTCTGACCGCAACCCATCCCTAATAACTGCTGATTCCGAACGAGAACAATAGTATTGCTCTTCAAATGCTTGACACAAGTATTGGCAAATAAAAGGTCGGATATTTCCTCACTAGTAGGAACCATCTGCGTTACGGTTTGCAGATCTTCCTGCTTTTCCTTTCGGCTGTCATAATCCTGGACCAGTATGCCGTTTAGCAAGCTTCTGAATTGCTCCTTTGGCTGGTAAAACTCCGGATATTGCAAGAGAATCCGATTTTTTTTCGTTTGGAGAATAGCCAGCGCATCTTCACTGAATCCAGGTGCCATCAGGACCTCATAAAATAGCTCATTAATCGCAGTTGCGGTTTGTACATCGATTGGTCGATTGGCCGCAATGATCCCCCCAAAGGCAGAAACGGGGTCTCCTGCCAGAGCGTCCTGCCACGCATCGCACAAGTTCGTACGTGTGGCAATACCACAGGCATTCGTATGCTTAATGACAACACAGGTCGGATCATCGTGATTGAATTCACTAATCAACGTCAACGCAGCATCAACATCTACAAGATTGTTATATGAAAGTTCTTTTCCATGTAACTGATTGACTAGTTTATTCAAAGGCCCATAAAAAGTACCTCTTTGATGAGGATTTTCTCCATATCGAAGGGCTTTGGCAGGACGCGCCTGTGCGAAGAATGCATCATCTGACACATCTTTTCTGAAATAATCACCGATCGCTGTGTCATACTCTGAACTCACACGAAAGGCGCGCGAAGCGAAATAGGTGCGGTCATCCAAATCGGTTTGACCACGTTTGACATCCAGAAGACGACTGAAGGTATCATATTCATCCCGGCAGGGTATGATGACTACATCTTGATAATTCTTGGCTGCCGCACGAATCAATGAGATACCACCAATGTCTATCTTTTCAATGATCGCCTGGTGATCTGTCGTTTTTTGAACCGTTTCAGAAAATGGGTAGAGGTCGACAATGACCAAGTCGAGCTCGGGAATTTGATATTGTTCCAATTGGGCAAGATGATTTGGTTCACGCCGAGCCAGAATACCACCGAATATCTTGGGGTGAAGAGTTTTAACCCTGCCATCCAGGATGGATGGATAATTGGTCAGATCTTCTACCGGAATCACGGGGATGCCAAGATCTTCTATGAAAACTTGAGTGCCTCCAGTCGAATAAAGGGTAACGCCCAATTGATGTAATTGGCGAATAATTGGTGCCAATCCATCTTTGGTAAACACAGACACCAAAGCAGATCGAATAGGGCGGGAAGACATACTGGTCAATTTGAGGGTGCAAAGGTAGCAAGTCCCCAAT
>JAHEAU010000253.1 GCA_024642625.1 Lewinellaceae bacterium | reverse complement strand
GTCTTGATAAACCATTCCTAAGTTGATGTAGGCGTTAGTGTACGTCGGATCGAGTTGGATGGCTTCTTTAAAATATTTTTCCGCTTCTTCATAGCGTTGTGTGTACCAATAAACAATTCCTAAGTTGTTGTAGACGTTAGTGTACGTCGGATCGAGTTGGATGGCTTTTTTGTACTGTTTTTCCGCTTCTTCATATTCTTTTTGTCTCAAATAATATAAACCCCAACCATTCAAAACAAACACCGAATTTGAATCCAGACGCATGGCCTGCTCCAAATAAGGCTTTGCCCGATCTAATTGCTTGTATCTTGTGGTAAACAAGAAAGCCAGATCGGTATAGGGGCGGATCCAGGAAGGATACAGCTCCATCGCCTTTTGGGCATACACCTCTGCTGAATCAGGTTGAAGGAAGTTGTACCCATATACATAGATCATTTGCCAATATGCATGCGGCAGTTCCGGTTGCCATTGAAGTGCCTGGCGAAATGCTGCCAGTGCTTTTTCGCCCAGTTCCTGATTGGGGTTTTGGTCGGAATTGACCAGAATATAGCCTTCGAAAAAATGCTTGCGGGCCTGCAGGGTGGCATACATGTAATGGTCGCTGCCCAGCAGTTCAGCAGCCCGTTCGAGGCAGGCGGGGAAGGCCCTGACTTTTTGGGTAAATACTTTTTTGGGCAAGCGACCTTTCTTCCCCCCTGTTTCTGCTTCCAGAATTTGATCCTTGCTGGACTTCATCCAATCGTTCATGGTTTGCTGGGCATCGTCCTGCAGAGCTGCAGCATAATTCCTTCGTATCGATGAATGCAGCCGCTCCAGTTGTGGCTCTTCAATTAATCTTTCATAATAATGATCAGCATAGTCATTTTCCGGCTGGTCTTTTTCGGCAAACAGAAACTGCTTGTCGGTCAACGTTTTTTGAAAAGCAACATACATATCTACGACATTGGAGTCAGCTGCCGCCAGGACATCAGCCTCGATGCCCCGTGACTCCGTGGCGGCAAACAATTGCATCTGCCCTTGTTTACCCGCTTTGATCTTTTCCAAAAGATCCGGAAACACATCGGTCAGCTTTTCTCCTCGACCGCCTATGGTCATCGGTATCTGGCTCTGGGGAGCGACTTCTGTCGTGACATGGTCCTCGAGGTAACGACCCATTTCGAGCAGGTTGACCGCCTGGTCCCCATTCCCATCCGCCATGCCGTACAGGCCTTCGATCAGGTGGTAGGAGAAGGCGCCTCGTCCACCGCCCCACTGCTCGCCTTCAATGCTGTACTCATCGGGCTGGCAGGAGAGGATCTTGATCTCATTGGCGTACTGTCTAGCGAGGTTCTGTCCGGTGAGTTGGGCACCGTTGATGTCGCTGCCCGACAGCTTGCCGGAACGGCAGGCATCCGTGATGAGCATGACCCTGGCCTTGTTCTCTACAGAAAGCGTCGAGATGATGTCCTGCAGATCCCGGACGTTGATCGCCCCACCGGCCATGTAGACGCGGGAAGGCGCATCCCAGCCCAGCAGGTAGCCCGGTTGGGAGAGCCGTTTGGCCTCCACGTCACCGTGTCCGGAAAAGTAGATGATGACCCGGTCACCCTCCGAGGCCACTTCCATCAGCCAGTCCAACTCGATAGAAACCCGGGCGGCGGTGGCCTGATCGTTGGTCAACACTTTGAGATGATCTTCATCCAGGCTGCCGCCCGCTTCTGATTGCAGGAAACCGGCAAAGGCCAGGGCATCCTTGTCGGCAAAGCGCAGGTCGGGGATGTCCTTGTCCTGGTAGTCGGAGATGCCCACCACGACGGCGTAGGTCGAGCCTTGCGCGGATGAAGAGGCGGTCTGGATGGGGGTGAGGCCTTTTTCATTTTGCGAAAGAAGAGCAAATGGAATCAAGGACAATAAAAGCACTGCCAATTTCATAGAGACTTATTTACTGTGTAGTCAAATATGCCCGTCCTCACATAACTTAAAGTCTGGAGTCAACCGACAATTCTATTCTAAAAAGAAATCATTGTTGGAAATAAACCGATCTGAATTTATTCCACAGGCCATCCGCACGAAATCCAGCAAGATCAGGATCCTGAAGGACATGATCCAGGTCGATAAAGCCACTATTGATAGCTGCTTCGAGATATTTCGCTGTTTCACTGTATTCACCCACTAATGATTTGACACAAGCCAGATTATAATATGCATCCGGATAACCAGGATCATATTTGATAGCCAGGAGGAATGATCGTTCTGCCTGATCAAGACTCTTCATTCCCAGATGGACCAATCCTTCCACTTGCCGGGTATAGGCATTAGCCGGACTGAGTCGATTGGCATGCCGGGCAAGCCTCAGGGCCAATCGGGAATCCGTTTCCATATAGGTTTGAGCTAAATTGGCATAGGGAATGCTCCAGGTCGGTGCAAATTCAACTGCAGAGGTAAAACTTTCAATCGCTGCTTCCGTCTGCTCGACCAAGCCATAAATAATACCCAATTCATTGTAAATAAATGAGGCTTCTGGTTCGAACGTCAATGCTTCCAATTGCAGTTCCAGGGCTTTATGAATTGTCACACGATCTCTGTTTCGTTGCCCTTTAAAGCGAACATCAAGGCCTTGAAAATAAAGTTTCTTGGTCATCAATATGCCGTTCAAATAATGAGTGGGGCCCAACATGGACAGTGCTTCAGCCAGATATTTGGCAAACACACCATAGGAGGCCTCCCGATCCCGTCTGCGCGTCAACTCTCTTGAATCCGCTCGGAGATAGGCATTGAGCGCCTGCTGTGATTCATCCTGATAAGCAGCGACCAACTGCCGCCTGAAATCATTCAAAAAAGACGAGAGCTCTTCTATTTGTGCAATGGAATCCAATATTTCTTTCGCATTTGACCCTGCCGGCTCCAGCAAATGACCTAACCTGATGGCTACTTTAAAGTCCTGCACCAACATCTGGCTATGTGGACCTGCCTGTTTCAGAAGTAAATATTTCTTTGAATTCCAGGAAGGATCAATGATGGATTGAAAAACAGGATCTGCCAGGGCATCCCAATGTGCATCTATTTCATGATCCAATTTGGATACGATAAAATTCCGATGGGGGCTGGCCACAAAGAAATATCCGGGGCTGGTCTCTTCACTTACCTTTGAAGATTGGATATACCGACCAAATTCCTTCATTCGAATGAATTGATCGTGGTTCTTGTCTGCCGAACCCAGCATACCCTGAAGCACGATCTGATTCAACGTCCATTTTGCCTGAACGGGGGTAACACCCCGCCCTTCCATTCCAGGTGAAGGACTGTAATTGCGCGATACCACATGACGAAATATGCTGATTTCTTTTGACCGAACTTCAGAACTGATGGAGTCAAGTTGTTCGCGATCGGACTTCACCAGTGGTAATACATTTCCCACAACCATGAATGCAGGCTGAATCAAACGGGCCAGCTGAGCAAACTGATAAAACAATTCAAATGACCCCGCATCACTTACATCGGGAGGCGTATCGTGAAAAAAAAGTTTGGATGGTGCATTCTTCTGATCCTGCCCAATAACGCCATAACCTGCAAAATAAAGGATCAGTGTATCCCGCTTCGAGGTCCCTTCGAAGAGCCAATCAAGAGCGGAAGAAACCCTGGCAAGAGTTGCATCCGCATTTGTGATGATTAATATATTTTCCGGATCGGGATGAAATGCCTTATTCTTAAGCAATGAAGCCGCAAATAACTCTGCATCCCTATGCGGCAATTGGAGGTCAGGAATATCCTTATTTTCATAGTGTGATATACCAATCACCAAAGCCTTTGTCCTTCCAGATGACACCTGGGCAAACAAAGAAATGCTTGACAGTAACACCAAAAAAAGTAAAGCAACAGACTTCATCTGTAATTCTTGAACCGGGGAAAGGGATAACTTATGAATTCGAAAGAAAACAACCCTGTTCAAGATAGCAATTAATTGCCTTTTGCTTCTCCATTCAATATAAAGCTGGGAAGAAAATACGTTCTTAAATAAACTAATATACCCATTTCCTGGCTATCCCGTAGCCAAGAGAAAGCATCATTTGAACGGAGATCAGACAGGATGAATTCCCGCCTAGACTTTCTCCAAAGTCTCCAACAAGAATCCCCAGAATTTCTGAACGGAACTAATCTGAACCTTTTCATCGGGTGAGTGCGCGCCACGGATATTGGGACCAAACGAGATCATTTCCATTTTGGGATAATTGGTGCCAAGAATACCACATTCCAGTCCGGCATGGCAGGCATTAACTTTCGGCTCTTCTTTGTAGCGCTCGCGGTATAGGTCAGCCATCAGCTTGACAATTTTAGCCTCAGGGCGTGGGGTCCATCCGGGATAAGAACCATCGAATTCCACATCTGCTCCGATCAGTTCGAATGTAGACCGAATGGCCTCTGCCAAATCGAATTTTTCACTTTCCACGGAGCTACGGGTCAAACACATGATAGTATAATTCCCATTCTCCACAATAACACGGGCGAGATTATTGGACGTCTGAACAAGTCCTGGAATATCCGGACTCATCCTGTAAATGCCATTTGGGCAGGCGTAACAGGCACGCAGTAAATCATATTGGAAATCTTCTCCCAATACCTGAGCAGGCGTATCTGTCGCTTCAAACACAACATTCAGGCCGGGGTCAGTTGTCCGATGTTCTTCTTGCAGGATGGATTGTCTTGCCGACACCCATTGGCGGAAGGCTGCCTCCTGACTATCCGGAATTAACACTGTCGCAAATGATTCTCGTGGAATTGCATTGCGCAAACTGCCTCCGTCAATGCTGGCGATACGCAAACCCATCTTTTGATCGGCCTGGTAGAGCATCCGATTCATCAGCTTATTGGCGTTCCCTCTGCCTTTGTGAATATCCATTCCCGAATGGCCACCTGTCAACCCTC
>JAHEAU010000252.1 GCA_024642625.1 Lewinellaceae bacterium | reverse complement strand
AAAAACGGAAATCGATCCTTGGTACTCCAGACACAATGAACATTGATCTTTATGAATGACATTTGCTGTTGCTATTTATTGATTGGGCTAAAGCCCAAATATGTTTCCATGTTTACCCCGGACTGAAGCTCGGGGCTATTGACCTATTGCTTTCGAAAATTCGAACGCCTATTTGAATAGCCCCGGGTAGCAGTGGTGAATAGCGCCAAGTATTCGGGGCGAATGGCGAATGGCGAATGGCGAATGGCGAAAATACCTTTTACCTTTTACCTTTTACCTTTTACCTTTTACCTTTTACCTTCCTTAAACCAGCCAGAATAAAAAACATAATTTCCGGCAATTCGCTCGATTGTGTCCTTGAATGTTTCCTCGGATAAAGCCTTCACCTTTTTAGCAGGTACACCTGCATAAATATGTCCCGATTCCAATCTGGAATTTTCAAGGACGACTGCACCAGCTGCAATTAATACATTGGATTCTACCACCACGTGATCCATAACGATTGCACCCATCCCGACCAATACATTGTCATGAATTGTACAACCGTGGACAATAGCCCGATGTCCAATGGACACATTATTTCCAATCGTCAGTGGTGCCTTTTTGTAGGTACAGTGGAGAATAGCCCCATCCTGAACATTCACCCGATTGCCCATTTTGATCCAATGGACATCTCCACGAACGACAGCCTGAAACCAGAAACTACATTCGTCACCACAAATGACATCACCGACAATGGTCGCGTTTTCTGCCAGAAAACAATCGGTTCCAAATTGTGGGGATTTCCCCTCCACAGGTAAAACTAAAGCCATAAGTTCCGTTTTTGTAAATGTAGGCTTCCATCCGGATTTCCACATCCACACCTGTAAACATCCTGCCATCAACCTTTACAATCCGGTATTGATATCCCGGTAATACCTTGCACCAATCAACCAGGAAACTGTCAATCCAGAGAATACATACCAATCGTCCTTCTTTGGATTTCCAGTCACACTGACACCATCCAACAAATCAGAAAATACAGGCCGTTGGCCTATTTCAATCCCTACACTCCATTGAGGTGACCAATCATACCGAATACCCAAACCAACAGGTGTAGCCAAAAACCATTTCTGCCTCATCTCTCCCGCAAACGGATCAATTTCTTTCGGCACGTCAGTCCGATAACAGGACACCTGGGGATCAGCATGTGTAAGGCCAAGACCTAAAAAGATATATGGTCCCAAATGTGGTCGAAATTTACCCACGTAATAATAGGATTGCCGACCAAATGGCTTCCATTCAACAGCCAAAGCAGTTTCAGCTAATGTCGCGGAAAATCGAAACTTCCGACTCGATCTCGATTGAGCATGTCGATCATCGCCACTGATCTTTCCGACAATCATCTGACCACGTATACTCCATTTGGGATGCCAGTGATATCGATAAAGAATTCCAGCAGCCAGCCGTGACTCAATAATTTCTACATGGGGTTCCGGAAGGTCGCCCTGATAATTTGCAACCCCCAAAAAAGCGGACCACTCATGGCGGTATTGTGCAAATATCGGTTCGACACAAAGCAGGAATAAACCCAAAAAAAGAATGTGTATCTGTTTCATTTTAAATAGATCATGGCATAAGAAATAAAGGCAAGACAGTCACTCTACCCGAATGGGATAGCATCAGGAAATACCGTCCAGGCGGCCATTCAGCAGTCGAAAAAATGATGTGCTGATCAACTGATCTGCTCAACCAGATGCGACCCAGTTGATCTACTACTTTGAGTCGAACATCGCCTGACTGTAGGCCGATTGAAGACAGGTCGATCTGACGATCCATACCTGGCCCCGATATTTGCCAGGCCGTTTCATCAAGTTGGATATTGACCACCCTGATTGTACTATAACTGTACGAGCCATCGACATCCTCCTGACGGATTCGATAGTAGTTCAGTCCGGCATCCGGAGTCAAATGATCAAAGACATATTCTTGAATACCAGGTCCAATTGATGCCGAAGCCATTTGACCAATCCCATCAAAAACATGCCCGTCCAAACTGTGTTCGGCAGTGAAATAGTTATTGTTCTTTTCGAGTGCCGTAGACCAGATGAGGCGTACTCCTTGTCCGAATGGAACGGCTTGAAAATTCACCCATGTCACCGGCAGAGGTTGATCTGCACCATACAAGTCGATTCGTTTCAGATCATTGATTGTCCTGGATAATCCTGTTGGACAGGGATCAAAATCGCTGTCCAGAGCCAGCGTATACCAAGGCGCCATAGCCAAGACCGGGTCGACGGTGACCTGGAGTTCATGAGTCATCCCGCCATCCGGAACCAATTCCCACCCGCCAGAGTACACTTGATAATCATAGTCACCTGCAGGAACACCCGGAGAAGGATTTGTGCAAGAAGCCGGACCTGGCGCTTGACCAACAGGATCAAAATAACCCAATACATTTTGGGCATCTGTTGTGGTGACATCGAGCAAAAATGGTGCATAATGCGCGGCATTCCCCACGGGGAAATCATATCCATTCGTGGAGGAAAGGAGGTCTCGTCGCAACCGGCCCTCCACATAGGCATCTGGTCCGAAATTGAGAATGGAAGCCGGCACAGAGGTTTGCAATCGGATTTCCGAGAGCCCTCCGGTAATCACATTATCTCCTCCTTCAAATGACAACGTATTTGTCACAATAGCATGGAGCATGAAGATGACCTCCGCACCGATAGTGAGCTGAGTCGTTCGAAAATGATCTTCATTGCCCTCCACCACCGCTGGCTGACCAAACCGCACATTGCCATTTCCAAATGTGTGTTGAAGAATGCCATCCAATTGCATCCCGGCACCCATACTTTCCAGTAAAAGACCATGAGGCGTATTCCCATTATAGGATTCATTTGTCAAGACACAATTCAGCCGCACCACCAAATCACCCTGGAGGTAAAGGTTTTGCTTCTGGTTGTGCACTGTGACAGTGCCCGTTCCTTCCCCACCGATATCGAGCACCTGCTGCACTGTCAATGTCCCGAATTCATTGATCCTGCTGGTCAGGCCATTAAAGTTGTAGTGACCTGCCATACTTTCAAAGACAAGCTGGCCATAACTCCAGTCGGAAGAAGACACAGAAAGAGTATTGCCCTCATAGCGATAAATAACCGTGGAGCCGGGTGGTAAAACCGGTGAACCGGGACTATTCAAGTAGTGATCCCGGTATTCTGAGGAGGCACTATTACCAGTTTTTACCAATGTTCCGGCATCTCCCATCAACCATCGTGCACCCGACTGAAATCGCAGCCCATTGGCACCTCCTGTGCCCTGATCGATCAGTGTCCCTTCCAGGAGGCATTGAGGAGCGGGTCCTGAAGAGGCGATTTCCAATTGATGATTTGCTGGCAGCTCCAGGGTGGCTCCAGCATCAATAACCAGGTCATCAATAAGGATATCCTGATCGACAACCACTGTATGCAGGACAGTCACGTGCTCACTGTTGTCCCATACTGGTGCGATCCCGGCATTCGTCCACGTCGCACCCTGATCAGCAGAAACCTCCCATATACCCGGATCTGACCAGTCACCATCAGTGGCGGTACGAAACCAGGCAGAAACAACATCATCATCAAGAATGGTAACCGTATGATCAGTAAGTACAACATCTGCCGAACCGCTCAGGAGGTCCAGCCGGAGCTCCACAGTTTCATCCCCTTCTACCAGACCATCGCCATATATGGTAATTGTTACCCATTGCGTGTTTGGGTAAGAATCACCCGTCTCGAACGTGAGAATCGTGGTCAGGAAGGTGTAGTCTATATCCGGGGAAGCTGATCCGGTCAGGTTGTCGCTGATCTGGATCTCGACCGGTCCTGACGGTGGTGTTTCCATGACAATGCCAATGACATGATCATGGTTGCCCACATGGCCTTCCAGAGTGGTGGAAGAAGGAAGTACAAATCCAACCTCCGGGGATAATTCACCATTGGTGATCAATACATCATCTAGTCCGGCATTGCCGATATCCTTATTTAATAACCAGCGGACATATCGAATATCAAAATCCAGATCGAAGGTCACAGGAAGGCAATTACTAATTGGTGAGCAGCCTCCACAAGGACCAAATTGATCCAGAACCGTCCAGGATGAATTGTCCGAAGAGACGGCCACTTCGAGAAAGGAGGACCCACTCATGCTGGCATTTTTTAAAGAAAATGTCAGCTGATCGGGTATATCTGAAAAGGCTACGAGATAATATTCGCCATCCACATCGAGGCGGCCCATATCATTTCCGGAACAAGCAAAACCTGTATCGTAACAGCGATCGGCATTGTTGCCATTTCCATCCGTCCATCCCTGTGGTGGAGAGGGATCACACCAGTTTGTCCGCGATAATGGAAGCGGAGCTTGGGCAAGGGCCAAGCATACAAAAAACGAAAATACCAATCCTGTCAGGACGGAGCGCAACACAACCATGATGAGACATTTTGACGTTGATCCCTCGAGGGGAAAAACGGAGGAATGTCCGACAGCATGGCTGTGACGGAAAGGGAAATATAAAGAGGGAAATAATAAGGAAGGGACTCCCGTCAGGGTAATTTAATCCGGCGTTTCACCAGGATCAAGGGGCAGTCACACTGCAGACATCCTCCGGCCTTTTCAATGTTGTGTTCTCCGATTAAGGATGATGCTAAATTAATTCCAGCACATACGCATGACCAAGCGGGTGGCCGTTAAAGAAATGATAAAGTCGAATTCAAGGGCCGAGGGATCAGGGCCGAGGGCCGAATATGCGTAGAGAGTAGAGGGTGATTGTGAAGGCGGAAAGCGGAAGTGGGAAAGCGGAAGTGGCTGTTGGATATTTGGTGTTGGGTGCTTGGATTTGAGTCTTGGAATTTATTTGGAATTTGAATTTTGCTATTTGTGATTTCTGTAAA
>JAHEAU010000251.1 GCA_024642625.1 Lewinellaceae bacterium | reverse complement strand
GCCATCATTTGATGATGCTGTCACAGGAGTAATCGAATTGCCACCGGACAAGAAGCGAAAGAAAAAGCGAAATAACAAACCGCGAGGTGGCGGGCAGGGAAATGCACGAGGATCGTCGAATAATCGGAATTCATCCGGGCCAAATCCGCCATCAGGATCAGGGTCTGGCGGCAATCGACGGAAGGGTGGCAAGCCACCAAAAGGCAACTCCCGCCCGGACAAACCCAATAATTAAAGCAACATGATGTATGATCTTGTGGTGATCGGTTCCGGTCCCGGCGGATATATTGCAGCTATTCGGGCAGCACAACTGGGCATGAAAACGGCCATCATCGAACGCTATCCCACCCTGGGTGGCACTTGTTTGAATGTGGGTTGCATTCCGTCCAAAGCCCTACTGGATTCTTCCGAGCATTACCATCAGGCCGCTTCCGAATTTGAGGAGCACGGTATCGGGATTTCCAAATTGAGCCTGGACATGGAAAAGATGATCCAGCGCAAAAATGGAGTTGTCGATGCCACCGTCAAGGGTGTGGAATTCCTGATGAAGAAGAACAAGATCGATGTCCTACATGGGCATGGATCTTTCCTGGATAAAAAACATGTTCAAGTTGTTCCAGAAAAAGGAGAACCAGTCGTGCTGGAGGCGAAAAAGATCATCATCGCGACAGGGTCAAAGCCGACCACTCCTGCCATGTTCAACGTGGACAAAAAGCGGGTCATTACCTCTACAGAAGCATTAAACATTGACAAGCTGCCCAAGTCGATTGTGATCATTGGTGGCGGCGTGATCGGACTCGAGCTTGGAAGTGTATTTGCGCGCTTGGGTTCACAGGTGGATGTGGTCGAATTCCTGGATCGAATTATTCCCGGGATGGACACGGATTGCAGTCGTGAACTGCAGCGGTCCTTGAAAAAGTTGGGCATGAAATTCCACCTTGGACATCAGGTAACCGATGTCAAGTCTACGGCCAAACAGGTCAAGGTTAGTTTCAAGAATAAGAAAGACGAATCCGGAGAGTTGACTGCTGATTATTGCCTGGTCGCCATCGGCCGCCGGCCATATACTGACAATCTGGGATTGGACAAGATTGGACTGGCTACAGATGACCGGGGTCGTATCCCTGTCGATGAACATTTACAAACCAATATACCTGGTATATTCGCTATCGGCGATGTCATCCAGGGACAGATGCTTGCGCACAAGGCTGAGGAAGAAGGCGTTTTTGTGGCCGAGTTCATCGCCGGACAAAAACCGCATATCGATTACAATCTCATTCCAGGAGTCGTCTATACTTGGCCTGAGGTATCGGCCGTTGGCCAAACAGAACAGCAATTAAAGGATGCTGGCATACCATACAAATCCGGTAAATACCCATTCAAAGCTCTGGGTCGCGCTCGGGCCAGCAATGATCTGGACGGCATGGTCAAAGTGTTGGCACATCAGGAAACGGATGAGATACTTGGTGTCCACATCGTAGGTGCACGCGCGGCAGACTTGATCGCAGAAGCGGTTGCATTAATGGAGTTCCGTGCTACAGCTGAAGATGCTTCCCGGATGAGTCATGCGCATCCGACGTTTTCTGAGGCATTCAAGGAGGCCTGTCTTGATGCTACGGGTAATCGGGCGTTGAATATGTAATGTTATTTCGTTATTTCGTTACTGCCGTTGGCTGTCAAGATTGGGTTATTTCGAAGGCCAGTAGTAGCGGCATGCGGCGATATTTCGTTATTGGGTTATTGGGTTATTTCGAATTCAACTTGGTATCCAGATTGATACTTGAGAATTGGATTTCAGAAAGGCCCCTACCTTTTACCTTTTACCTATTCCCCTTTACCCTCTCCACCCACCCCCAAGTGCTCGTGGTCTGGGCGAAGAGCGAATTGCGAACAGCGAACCGCGAAAAGCGAAAAGCGAACCGCGAACGGCCCCGACCCCGAGCACTCGGGGGGGCGAATCGCGCAACTAAAAAAGCCCCGACAATTGCCGAGGCTTTTTTCACTATTAATACACTACCATTTATTCATTTCGGATAATCGTCCGGGTCAGAAACTGACCATCCTGTTCGATAAACAGGGTATAGTTTCCTGCTGGTTGATCACCGAGTCGGAATGTCTCATTAAAGGTGTCCGTTCCGGATAATTCAACCACTTGGAAAGCCCGTCCACTTGCATCCAGGATCCGAACCTGAATGGGTGCTTCGGAGGATGTCCGAAAGGCGACCTGGACTTCATCGCGGGTTGGATTGGGAAAAATGCGCAAGTCCTTTAATTCCAGAGTCGCTATTCCTTGATTGATATCCTCCAAAGTTCCGACGTCGGATGGATCATTTGAAGACAAGCCTTTTTCACGGCCCTGGCAACATCCGGGAGGGCAGCAACTCATTCGGTTCTGAGTACCACCCAGCGTAACCTTAAAATTTTTGCGAACACCATCGCGCAAAATCCGAACCACAATTTGATCACCTGCTTTATGGGAAGTAACCTTCTCTATTAATGTCTTTGCATCCTTAATTTCTGTATCGTCAATCTGATAGATAATATCACCGACGAGGATGCCTGCAGCATCGGCTCCACTTTCTGGGAACACTTGAAGGATGTCAACGCCATTCTCCTGATCATTGACCATAACACCCAGTTGGGCTTTCGGCGTGCACTGATGACGATCCTGTCTGTCCTTCCTATCCTGAAAAGAGAATTCCTTCCAGTTCGTCGATTGGGGTGAACGGCGCCCAAAGACGATAGGTGTCGTCATTTCATGATCACCACGATATACCTTGATGATCGCTTCCTCGCCTGGCTTGTAGGTACGGATGACAGAAACTAATTCATCAGGAGATTGAATTTTTTCTTCATCCACGGTCAGAAGTACATCATCAACAATCAATCCAGCGTCCTCAGCTGCTGAACCCTTGATCACTTCAGTGATCCGAACACCTTTGTCTGAGGGTTCAGTCACCACTCCGAGAAATGCTTGCCGGGAGAATGGGAAACCATTTTCGCGAAAGAACTCGTTTTTACCTTTTCGAATTTGCCCTTCAATCTCTGGCCAATTTTTCTGAAATTCCTGAGTCAATTCATCAAACCTGAACCGCAACTCTTCTGGCAAATCCTTCCATGGGAAAACATCTTGATCCAAATCGTCTGTCAGTGATCGCTCGGCGATATCAATATCTGCACCCTCAGGCGCAGTGACATCCTCCGAGCCAAGCCATTCGGCATTTTCGGGAGTATCTTCGGCTTCCTTGATCACCGTTACTGTCCGTTCCTGGCCGTTTGCATCCGTCCAGGTTTTGGTAATGGTTACTGTCTTCTTTGTGCCACTTTCCTCGGGGACTTCCTGGGCAAAGCCAAGCACCATTGAAAAAACTGCTAACAGTAGAAGTAGAATCTTTTTCATCGTCTTCAGTTTTAGTTCAAATGGGATATATTCAAGTTGATTTACAAATCTAATTTTCCCAACAAACGCTTGCGGTTAATGAACCGTTAAAAGTCAGTTAAAGTCATTCGTTCGCCATTTCCTCAATTACTTTTAAGGGCTGTGGTAGGGAACATTTTACACTTGCCGCAGGTTTAACCAACACATGAAGCCTTCTTCCATCTGGATTATCATCGGACTGATGACTATTGCTCTTGCCGGGATCATTTCCCTGCAGGCGGACTGGATTATCCGGTCCATCCATTTGAATGAGGAGCAGTTTGACAAAAATGTCTTTGCAGCTCTGTTCCGCGTCTCCGAGCGGTTGGAAAGCCAGGAATCCATTGCTGCTCTGGAATCCATGAACGGATTCGAGTCCAATTTTTTAGAACAGGAATTCAGGCAGGTACTCAAGACAGGGCCAAAAGATCTCATGGATCTCAACCTCGATAATATGATTATCGACGATCTGCCCAATGATCAATTAGCCGGATTTCTGTTGACCCAAAACTCCTGCGATTGTGAAAGTTGTCGACTCGAACGGCAGATCAAATACTTTCAGATCATGCGCAAACGGATCCAGCGCAGTCAGCTTGATCTGACAGACCGAATAGGCGACCTGGAGGGGATTCATCGAATGCTTCATGAGGAGCTTGAAAACGCAGGCCTCAATGCCAACTTTCACTATGGTGTCTATGCCAATGAATCCAATAGTTTTATCATAAACGATGACCATTATGTCGTAGAGGACCAGAATACTCAGTTATCCCAAAGCGGCGGAATCGACAAGTTGTTTAATTCAAATTACAGAGTGTCGCTCTTCCCGGAAGGGAAAAATGTACCCGGTTTACTGATGGTTTATTTTCCGACCAAGGTGTCGGCGATTTGGGGTTCTGTGATATGGAACCTCCTGGGCTCAGTGTTTTTCACTGGCATTATTCTCTTCTGTTTTGCCTATACCATTATGGTGGTTTTCAGACAGAAGAAGGTGTCTGAGATGAAGAATGACTTCATCAATAATATGACCCATGAATTTAAGACGCCAATTGCGACCATTTCTTTGGCTGCGGATTCTATTTCCAATCCGCAAGTCACAGGAGACAGCACAAAAGTCAAGCGATTCGCGGATATTATCCGGCAGGAGAACCGACGGATGAACAACCAGGTTGAAAAAGTCCTGCAAATGGCCTTGATTGAGAAACAGGATTTTCAGATTAACTGGTCGCCTGTGAATGTCCATGAGGTCATTCAAACCGCTGTGGAAAACTTCGGGATCCAGGTGGAGCGACGCGATGGGACGCTAACCAGTGATCTGCAGGCCGAACGACCTCTTATTGAAGGGGATGTGACACACATTTCCAGTGTGATCAATAACCTGTTGGATAATGCCAATAAATATTCTCCTGACAAGCTGGACATTTGCATTTCGACTCGCAACACAGTCAATGGCCTGGAAGTAGCCATCAGCGATCATGGCCAAGGGATGAGTAAGGAAGATAAAA
>JAHEAU010000041.1 GCA_024642625.1 Lewinellaceae bacterium | reverse complement strand
CTACCGGCACTCCATCCCCGGAGGTACATCTTGTGCAACCCGACAATACCACCAAAAAAGGCAAAGAAAACGGCTACAAATCTGTTTTTCATAGGTACGGAGGAAGTGGCAAGTTCAAACATTTTTTTCGTTTGTTCAAATAACGCCCTTGATCCGCGGATTAAGATTGTTTTTCAGACTAATCTATGCTACTGATCGACAGGAAACAGTTGATTTGTCAAATCGATAAAGGCCTGTACGTCCAATTGTTCTGGACGCAAGGAGAACAAATCGGCTTCCAGAAGGGCAGGATCTTCACAAAGAGTACGAAGGGTGTTTCGCATCATTTTTCGACGCTGTCCAAACGCTGTTTTGACAACCTGAATAAATCGGGTTTCATCACATCCCAGATCTGCATTTCTTTTCCGACGGAGACGAATCACACCACTCTGGACCTTGGGTGGCGGGTTAAACGACTTCCGATCTACCGTAAATAAATAGGTGCCATCATACCAGGCCTGGGCGAGCACACTGAGAATCCCATATTCCTTATTTCCAGGACCTGACACAATACGACGAGCAACTTCTCTCTGAAACATGCCCACCATTTCCGGAATAAGATCTTTGTTTTCGATCATTCGGAAAATGATCTGAGATGAGATATTGTAGGGAAAATTGCCTATTAACTGGAATGTTTGGCCCTCATATAACGACTGCAAGTCCAGCTTCATAAAATCCGCCTCCAGAATCCTGTGTTGCCAGTCGGGATGGTGTTCAAGCAGATATGCCACCATATCCCGGTCGGCTTCAACGGCACGAAAGTCTGGAAAGCACTCGGCGACAAAAGTGGTCAAGATGCCTTTGCCCGGACCGACTTCCAAAACACGACCTTGAGTCGTATCTGCTGTCAAACTTCGGGCAATCCGATCGGCGATTTCCGGGTGTCTAAGAAAATGCTGACCATATGACTTTTTCGCTCTCACGGGTAAAATGCTACTTTTGAAGGTCCAAGATGAGCAAAAAGAGAACGTCTTTAGCGTAAAGAGGAGGATAACCTATGGCAACACCAAAAATTGGCATTTCCGTTGGCGATGTGAACGGAATCGGTCTGGAAGTAATCATCAAGACATTTTCAGATAACAAATTGCTGAAATACTGTACACCTGTTCTGTATGGATCTTCAAAAGTGATTAGCTATCACAAGAACGTGACTCCAGGAAGTACTATGCACTTTCAGACTATTGGTTCAGCATCTGAAGCAGCGGCTGGAAAGGTAAATCTGGTACAATCCTGGGTTGAAGATGTCAATATTACGCTGGGTGAATCCACTGAAGAAAGTGGCAAATTCGCATATCTCTCGTTGGAAGCTGCAGTGAATGATTTAAAATCCGGGCTGATCGACGGTTTGGTGACTGCCCCGATCCATAAACATGCTATGGAACTGGCCAATTTTACTGACATCGGGCACACTGAATATCTCGGACGACGATTTGAACAAGGAGAGCCATTAATGATCATGGTCAGCGATTCATTGCGTGTGGGATTGGTTACCGGTCATGTGCCCGTGGCAAATGTGGCCAGTCTGCTGACCAAAGAACGGGTCATGCAGAGGATCGCTGCGATGAATACTGCCTTGAAAGTAGATTTTGGCATTGAACGGCCGATCATTGCTGTCCTGGGATTGAACCCTCATGCAGGCGATGGTGGACTGATCGGAGCTGAAGACGAGAAGATCATCACTCCTGCTATTGTCGACAGCAAAAAAAATGGCATTATGGTGATGGGGCCGATGCCAGCAGACGGGTTTTTCGGAAACAAGGCATATCAAAAAGTGGATGGAATTCTGGCAATGTATCACGACCAGGGATTGATTCCTTTCAAGGCGTTGAGCTTTGGGTCAGGCGTAAACTACACAGCCGGATTGCCCGTCGTAAGGACCAGTCCGGATCATGGCGTAGCCTATGATATTGCTGGAAAAGGATTGGCGGATCCAGGCTCGTTTCGTCAAGCTGTTTTCACTGCACTCGATGTGATCAGACAGCGCGCTCAACATGCGGAATGGCATGCCAATCCAGTTGTCAAGTCCAAGGGCAAATTTCGTCCAAGTGCGGACGACCGGGAAGAAGATTAGTGGATTGACCTCGATCTTGAGAGATCGTCCGCTTTTATTACCGGGAGACTTCATTTTTAGAGACAGAAGCTGTGACCTGTTCTACCATTCCAGGATCAGTTTGCATGACACCACCTTGCTGACGGATAGATTCATTGTGGATTGCCTGAATCAAATCGCGCGCAAACGTCTCACTTAAACCCGCCTTAATGGCTGTTTGAACCCGTGATTCGAAGATATTGCTCCATCGATTCATTTGCAGAATAGTCACTTCATTATCCCGTTTGAAATAACCGATTTCTCGACTGACTTCCATCCGTTGGCCCAAAGACCGGATGATTTCCTGATCGAGGTTGTCAATATCATAGCGCAACGCTTCCAGATTCGCCAGAAATTCCGGATCATCGACACTTGGCCGACGGTGGACCAATCCGTGTAGAATATTCCCCAGATCAACCGGTGTCAATTGCTGAGCCGCATCACTCCAGGCTTCTTCCGGGTGAATATGCGTTTCAATCATAAACCCATTAAAGTCGAGGTCAATAGCGTGTTGAGCTACATATCCGATCAATGATCGATTTCCTGTAATATGGCTGGGATCTACAATAATATCGAGAGATGGAAGCTGCCTGCGCAGTTCGATTGGCAGCTCCCACATTGGTGCATTTCTATAAATACCCGGTTTGTAGACCGAGAAACCCCGAAAGATGGCTGCCAGTCTGGATACTCCTGATAGTGCGATTCGCTCTAAAGCTCCGATCCATAAATCCAGATCCGGATTGACCGGATTCTTAATGAAAACTGGCACATCTACACCCTGCAGAACGTCAGCGATTTCCTGTACTGTGAATGGATTTGCTGTAGATCTGGCACCGATCCAAAGCATATCAACACCAGCCTTTAGAGCCAGTTCGACATGCCTGGCAGAAGCTACTTCAATTGCTACGGGTTTGCCCGTTTGCTTTCCGGCTTCTACAATCCAGGGTAAGGCCGCCTCACCGACACCGGGAAAGGCATCCGGTCGGGTTCGTGGTTTCCAGATCCCAGCTCTTAATATGTGGGCCCCTTGTTCTGCTGCACCCAGACAACTTTTCAGGGTCTGCTCCTCCGTTTCTGCAGAGCATGGACCGGCAATAAGGATATGTTCATCGGGATGATTGGTCCATCCCCAGTCACGAATAGGTATCGGTTGCATGATGATTCGAAGGTACGTAGTTCCACATTGGAATGCGTAATCCGACCGGCTTGTTCACCCCGGGAAAACGAATCCTGTATTTTGGGCTTTCTTTTCAAAGAATCAAACTTCCTTTATGATCCGCGTCACTTGTGCAATTATTGAATCCGATTTGGGTGTGTTGTGTGCCCAACGCGGTGAAGGGATGACACATCCAGGAAAGTGGGAATTCCCTGGAGGAAAGGTTGAAAATGGAGAAACAAATGAGGCCTGTTTGATTCGTGAGATCAAGGAAGAGCTTGATGTAACCGTCGAGATCATCTCACCTCTGGATTGGCAACCCTTTACTTATCCAAATGGATTTTGCCTGGCACTGATTCCGTTTCGATGCCGGATCATACAAGGATTGCCCAAACCGATTCAACATCAAAAACTGGAGTGGGTAAAACAGGACAATTTGATGGATTTGGACTGGGCTGGTGCAGATCTTCCTGTCCTTGAAAACTATTTGCTAACCAACTGATTCGTGGTAAAAGGCTGGCTGGCAAAGGGCCGGATAAAAAAAGCCAGATCCGAATTCGGATCTGGCTTTTTATAACATTTTCTGTACTGAAAGAGGAACTACTTCAATTTGATCCGGTCCCAGATATAGTTGCCTATTTCACGACCGTTCATCCGCCCGCCTTCATTCCCGGCTCTGTAGTGTATACCACCGTACAGACGGCTCATTGCAGCTTGATCTGAAGCCTCATAAAACGAGGAGTAGCTTCTTTCCGGCAATTCAAAAATGACTTCGGTATTATCCGTAAATTCAAATGGTTCACCAAATGTTTTCGTCAGGATAGTCGCCGCTGAAGCGGAAATGGTTGCATGCGCGCTGGTATGTTCCGGAAACGGCGGCGTTTCAATATATGGCTTCCACTCCGGATCGATAAACTTGTTGATATAGGTTTCTGGTCGAACAAGTTCCGATGTATATTTTTCAGTCCAACTGCTGAGGAAGGCTTCCGCCAGAGCCAGGGAGACCAGTGCATAGGTGCCTGTGGCTTCCATGATTGGCGTTTTTGCTTTCCGACAGGCTGTTGCTGTAATATTGATCCAGTGACCACCCGGGGTGATCTTCTTGGTGGCCAGCATCAAGTGTCCCATGACGGTGATCTCAAACGGATTGCAATCCCAATAGATGGCCGTTTCCCGAAATTTATCATCCAGTTCCTGACTGATTGTGACCACTTCCTGGGCGGCTTTATAAAAGTCGCTTTCCTTGTCTTCACTGTACGGTATATGTGCAGGCGGTCTGATCTGGTTCGAAGAATCCATCACCCAAGGGCGAATATCCTTCCAATAGGGTTCAATTGCATCACCGTATGATGGCGGTGTGGGTACCCATTTTGCAGGATTATCTTTTTGAATGGTGTATTTCGGAGCTGAACGGGTTTGAGCATAGTTGTCACCCTTTGACCAGTTAATGACGTGTTGTGCAACTGCATCTCCAAAGGCAACGGAGCGATCATAAACATCCTGAGGGATACCCATATGCTGAAATTCATAGAAAATAGAATCTTGCAGATCTTCCATGTCTGATTCCGAAAAAATAAGGTGTTTCCCAACTGTCATTAGTGCAGTAAGTGAGGATAATGGATAGCAATATTCCTGGTTTGCTTCCGGTTGAGGAACAGGATCGAGGTGTTTGATCTGACCGGACAAGGTTTTGTATTCAGGATGTCCAGGAATCAGAGCTTCATAAGCTGCAACTGAGGAATAGGCGTAAATCCTTGAGGCCACAGGAGGAGAAAAGATATCCTCTCGAATGATGTCAGTAATCCTGCGGAATCCGCGATGGATAAACTCGGGATTGTCGGCCAACTGCTGATAGTCAGCTCCACCTGATGTACAGGAAGGAAGCCAGAACAAGGGCAGAATAAACAAGGCCACAATGACGTAAATGGAATGTTTCATGTAAACACATTGGGTTTTTGAAGGAGGATTTTCAGTGCTTTTTATCAAAAATGGTAATCTGGACAATTTTTTCGCCCAATTTTCAGGCTTTTTTGAATTGAAAAGCAATGATTTATATCAATTACAAAGATAGAACGCTTTGTTTTATGTGCTATTTTGGATCACATTTGGTCGTAACCAGATTTGGTCTGAACAGTTGGTAGTACGCCCATTTCCAGAAAAGGTTTCACCTGAATTTGATATAGATGAAGCAGGTAAAAAATGTAGTGTTACAGAATATGGAAACGAATTCGACTTTGTCTTCAATATTTCCATCAATTCTCCAGCACTACTGCGTTAATTTTCCGACCTTTGTGTTCTGTTCATTGTCGCTGAAAAACCAAAACCCGAACCGTCATGGTGGCCACCATTGAAGATCAACGGATCCAATTAGCTGATCTGTCCTTTGACCCCTATATTCCGGAGGAAGAGATCAGAGCCCGGGTGGCCGAGATGGGCGAAGAAATCAATGAATGGGATCTCGGGCCAAAACCTTTGCTCATATCTGTTTTGAACGGATCCTTCATCTTTGCGGCTGATCTGATGCGGCAGCTGAATTTCACCGCAGAAATCGCTTTTATCCAGCTCAACTCCTATGATGGTACACGGTCAAAGGGTGAAATTGTCATGGAAGGAGCACAACTTGGTGTACCTGTCAGAAACCGGGATATCATTATCATTGAAGATATCGTGGATAGTGGTTTAACGATGTTCTACCTGGTCCAGGAATTAAAGAAGCGCCTTCCGGCTTCCATCCGAATCGTCACCTTGTTGCACAAGCCGGATATGCAGGAATTTCCTGTGGCTATCGATCAAGTCGGTTTTGCAATTCCATCTGATTTTGTCGTCGGATACGGTTTGGATTATCGGGGTCTTGGTCGAAATTTGAATGGCCTGTACAAGTTGGCCGAACACAATTCATGACGATATAATAGTGGTGCAATGAGTAGGACCAAAGGTGCACTGATTGAGTAATCATTGATCAGACACGCAACCTTTCCAGAGGAAAGTCGTTCTTTTCGACATGACTTCCCTGTAAAGAATGAAGTTCCAAAAAAAATCTACGCCGGCTGTATTGAGTAAATTAATAGAAAGTCTTACTTTTGCATCCGCTTCCTAAAAGCATGATTGACCCATAGTGTAACGGTAGCACTCCGGTTTTTGGTACCGTCAGTCAAGGTTCGAATCCTTGTGGGTCAACACGAGCCATCTGCCTTCTGGTAGATGGCTTTTTCTTTTTTACCTATCGTGTGTGTACTTGTAGACAATATCTTCTTGTATTTATCAGACGAAGGGGTTAACTTGGCTGGATCGCCCAAATCCTGTCTCCATTGAAGCACCCCCTACTTCTGTTTGTCCTTCTGTTGGCATTTACGTCTTGTAGCAAGAAAGATGTTCTGGTACCCGATAACCAGCCTCCAAACTATGAAGGTATTCCGCTGATCAAGATTCAGAATTTTGTCAATCGCCTCTATATTGACTTGTTGGCACGAGAGCCCCTTGATAATGAAATGGCTTATTCTGTCGAGGAGCTTCAAATAGCCAAATTAGCCCCGGATGCCAGACTCAAACTTGTAATTCAGCTTCAGACTGACACGGCATTTATCGTCGGAGATACCAGCTATCAGAGAGCCTATATCCAAAACCTCTATAACCAGGCGAAAGCCCGAACGATGGAAGGCAGTAGTGATGGAGAGATCAATCAGGAAGCCGGCATTTTTCTCAATGGTGCTTACAAAGACAGTCTTGTGGGTAACTGGGAAGGATTTACCCAAAAGAAAAAGGCAGCTGAGAAGTTATTGACTGTTATCAGAGGTAGAAGCCAATTTCAGGCCCAGGTGATCACGTACGATCGTCTTTTTGCCCGATGCGTCAACAATTCGATCTATGACAAGATCAATATGAACACGGTCAATTTTGTCAATGCCACATTTGACAACCTCCTATGGCGGTACCCGACAAAATCTGAATTACTGGAAGGATTCAATATGATTGAGTACAACCTTCCCGGGACAGTATTTGGAAAACTGGGAACCAATAAGGATGACTATGTCGAAATCCTGACCAATTCAAGAGAAATGTTCGAAGGGTTGATCATCTGGTCTTATCAGCAACTTCTGGCCCGACGTCCAACCAGTGAAGAAACAGGTGCTTTATTGCAAGATTTTGCCGGGCACCGGGATATTCGATTGATTCAACAAAAGATTCTTATCACCGATGAATATGCCAATTTCTAGATTTTTCATGTTCAGCCTTCTGGTTGTTCTCCTTGGAGGAGGATGTAAAGAAGAACAATACACCTATGGTGTAGAGGATGTCCTTGTCCAACCTGTCGATCTCAGTGGCAAGAAGTCAAAGACTCCAGAACAATATTTGAATATTCTCTATGCCAATCTGTATCAAAAGGCGATGAGTGCCAATCAATTGGTAAAGGCTACAGATGTGATCACCTCAATTGGCGACAAGCAGGTTGCTTACGAAACGGTGATCAGCAAATTCATGAATGATCCGAATATCATTTTGCCTACAGAGGAAAGTATGCGCACTGACCCGGAGGCCTTTGTCAAAGAGACGTATCAACGATTTTTTGTCCGAGTACCTACAGAAGCAGAAAAGACCTGGATGATCAACTTTATTAATTCACATCCGGATGTAACACCGGAGCACGTGTATTATTCGTTTGCCATTGCCAATGAGTATTATTTCTATTGATCTCTGAAGGAACAATCCAAAACGCTCATGAAACGACGTGATTTTATCAAGAAGAGTGCATTGGCAACGGGGGCTATTACTGTGCCTTATATATTGCCAACAGGAAGGTTATTCGCACAAACAGGAAGTCAGATGGCGCAACATGTCGTGCTGGTCATGTTTGCCGGTGGCGTTCGCCATCAGGAGTCCATCCTCCAGAAATACCTGGCTGAAAGTCAGGAACTGGATATTGAAGGCAACATCATGTACAATATGTTGACAGGTGATGCACCTGAATTGAAAGTGGTTTATGGAACCACTCCGGCTGGTCAACAGCCCGGTGTACAACCGATCAGTCGAATTTTGCAAACACCGCTAGATCAACAAGGCACCTTGTTTCCCGAAGTCCGCTTTTCCAAGGCAGGAACAGGTCATTTCGTCGGTTTAAGCACCGGTGTTTCTGGCCATTATGGTGTCACCCAAGGGCTTCGACAACGCCCAATTAACCCGACCATTTTTGAATATGTCCGACGATATACCAACGCCAAAGCAACCGATTGCTGGTTTGTCGGAAATGGTATTGGCAACTCAACCCCGCTGCTCAATCATTCTGATCATCCGGACTTTGGATATCGATATGCAGCCAACTTCTTTGCACCCAATATTACGTTTGGTAGTAAAGGCGTAGAATTCCTCAAGGGATTCAAAGTCTATCATCCGGATGAAGAACTCGTTCCGATCCGCGAAATGCAGGCATTCCTGAATAACAGCTTCAATCTGGCAGGCAAGGAGATTCCACATCTCTATAACACAGATGAAGAAAAAGCAGACATCAAGGATTTTATCCGGACTACGTTTGAACGACTGGAGAACAATCAGGTGAGTTTCCCTCCAGTAACTGATAACGGTGATCTGTCAACGATTGGCTATACGACAGAGATTCTGCGTTGGTTTAAACCCAAATTGACTGTGGTTAACATGAGCTCTGTCGATTCCTGTCATGGGAGCTATACCAGCTATTTAAAATCACTCCATCGTGGAGATCATGCTGTCGGGCATTTGTGGAATTTCATCCAAACCCAGGTCCCGGAAATGAAGGACAATACGGTCATGATGATCATGCCGGAACATGGCCGGAACTACGAACCAAATCCGATCACAGACGAAAATGACTGGTTTGCGTTTGACCATGACTCAGATGCCAACTCACGTCGCATTTTCACGCAGATGGTCGGACCGAATGTGCCTGCAAATCTGCGTGTAGGATCTGAGCTCAACCCTGTCGGGGATGCTGCAGATACCGTTGTTACGATTGCTGATATCCTGGGAATCAAGCAGGATGTACTAGCTAGAGGATTGGTTGAAAATAATGCGATGTCCCTTTTTGACCGGATCTAAACCTGCCTATGTCCAAACTGAACCAAATTGTCATTTTACTTTTCATGGCGGGGTGCCTTGCCCTCCTGATCACAGGGTGCGACAAAGCTCCGGATAACCCCTTTGACAACCAGGGCGGCACGGACCCGACAGATCCCGAACCAATTCCGGCTGATCTGGGAACAATCGAAGGTCTTCATGCACGGATCTTTGCTCCTACTTGTGCCAATAGTGGTTGCCATGACGGCACGTTCGAGCCAGATTTTCGGACCATCGAAAGCACATATAACACCCTTGTCTATCATCCGATCATCAAGAATGACCCTATGGGTTCATATCAATACCGAGTGGTGCCTGGCAACCCGGACGCATCCGTACTTATGGCTCGCTTGACGTATGATATTGACAACAATTCAGGATTAATGCCATTGGTCGTAGATCCTGGAGCTGAGTGGAATACCAAATCAGAAGAATTTATTCAAGCTCTGCGTACCTGGATCCAGAATGGTGCCAAGGATATTTTTGGTCAATCCTATAATCTACAGGATGCCGTACCGACAATGCATGGTGTGATTGCCGAATCGAACGGCATTTATATGGAACGAAATGATGCCGGTCAGGGGGCATTTCGGGTGCCGCAAAATGTCACTCAATTGTCTGTTTATTTCAGTTTGCTGGACGACAAAACATTACCACAAAACCTGACGGTAAATGAAATCAAATTCGCAGATGGTCCAGATGCATTTGCTGGCAAGCCAGTTCAAAATCTGGAGGTATTAGCAACCCCGATTACTTACAAAGGATATTATGGTCCTCAAGTGCAGTATACCCACAAGATTGTGATCAATCCGCAACAAATGGCGGTACTGAACCAAACGGTCTATTTCAGGATCTATGTCAAAGACAACGTCAATCCGGTCACAGAGATTCCGACAAATGCCGGAGTGTATTATATCAAAAACTACTTCTCATTCACCATCGTGGAATGATGCAACAAACACTTCAACATACTCTATTGATCCTACTGTTGGCATCTGTTATCGGTACGGGATGTACTAAGGTGGACAATTCACCATCCTTTCCGATTGAACCTCATATCCGGTTGATCCAGATTAATCACGAAGAAGTCAAGGAGTTTCAAGATACCCTGGAAATCCTTTTAAGTTATGAGGATGGTGACGGCGACCTGGGCAATTTGAACCCCGATATTCCAGGATTAGTGGTAAAAGATGGTCGCTTGAGTGAACCTGATAGTTTTCATTTACAACCCTTGTCACCACCAGGAGCGAACGTTTCCATCCAAGGAGAATTACTGGTTCGGCTTCCCCAATTGTTTCTGCTTGGCAATGGAATGATCGAATCAACACGATTTAAAATCAAGTTGCTGGATCAGGCCGGACATGAGAGCAATGAGATCGAAACACCCCAAATCAAGATCATCCGATGAAGCGCTTGCCCCTTCTTATCATTTTTACCTGGTTGATCGCCACAAATTGCTTGCTAGGCCAGCAGACATATATGATGTCCAATGCATTGGTCACCGATTGTGAAGGAATCCTGACAGATAGTGAGGCGGGCCAGCTGCCCGGCACTTATGATCACAATGAGAATTTTACATTCACTATTTGTATCAATCAAGCAGACAAAATCACCCTCAATTTTATCACGTTTTGTACAGAGGAGATTTTCGATATTGTCCGAATCTATGATGGACCGGACACATTGTCCACGTTGATCGGTGGGCCTTATGCCGGTGTGGTTCCGCCTTTCAGTGTGACCGCCACCAGCGGGTGTATGACTGTCAATTTTATCTCTGATCCAAATGTCGTTTGTTCAGGCTGGGTAGCGAACTGGGATACTGAAGTTGATCCACCGGTTCCTCCGGCTTTCTTACCATTGGCAAATGTCCCTTGTGGAAGTAATGAACTAATTCTCACTCTTGATAAACCTGTGGCTTGTGACTCGATCAATGCCGCAGCATTTTCAGTATTTGGTGCCAAAACCTATACTGTGGTGAATGCTGTACCCATTAATTGTGTCGGCGGCAAAACCACAATGGTCAAAGTCACGCTGGGCACTCCAATTGATTTTAGTGGGGCTTATACCGTCCGTTTCAAGGGAATTCAGCTCGATGAGTGTGGTTTTCCACACCCATTCAGCATAGAGACTGGATTCAGTGTAGTTGATTGCCCACTTTCCGTGGTTTTATCTCTAAATCCGGCGGATTTTTGCGCTGGTCATTGTACCCAATTGACAGCTACTGCTGCAGGAGGAGATCCAAATACCTATAGTTATAAATGGAGTGTCTCTGCGCCGAATGTGAAAACCATTCCGATTTGTTTGGATGTTCCGACCACCTTTTCCGTTACAGTGACTGACGGAGCAGGATCGATTCCAGCGGTGGCGTCACTATTAGTGAGCCCCCTCCCCAAACCGTATATTGGAAATGACACAACTGTCTGTCAGTCGCAGGGACTCATCTGGTTTACAACAACAATTCCCGGCGGAAACTGGTACGGCAAGGGAATCAATCCTGACCGACGTTGGGAGCCCAGATGGGATGCCTGGCGTCTGGGTGGATCAACTGTGGATGAAGTGATCTATGTCGATCCCAATGGGTGTACAGATACATTGATTGTCACCAAGATCCCTCTGAATCAAGGCGGTCACAATGCCGCCTGTCCGGGTGCTCCACCTTTCGTGGTGACTGGTGGCAGCCCGGCGGGAGGAACATGGAGCGGATCCGGCATTGCACCGGACGGTACCTTTAATCCGACCACTCCGGGTACATATCCGGTGACCTATACTCATCCCAATGGTTGTAGTGGTACAAAAAATGTCAATGTGGCTGATCTGATCATGCCTCCAGATGACACGATCTGTGCGTCGAAGGACATCTTTAATTTACCAGTAACGCCTTTCGGAGGAACATGGAGTGGACCGGGCATTGTGAACAGTGGAAATGGTCGATTCGATCCACGAAAAGCCAATCTGGGTGACAATATTCTAACCTATACTGCCCAGGGATGTACCGGGACCGTGAATATCCATGTCCGGGATATCGATGCGGCTTATGATATCATTGCCTGCCCGGATGCACCACCATTTTTATTACCGGGGAATTGGACTCCTGGCGGAATATGGTCAGGTGCAGGTATTCTGGATACGATAACTGGATTATATGATCCTTCTGTGAAGGGACATGGCGTCGATGAAAAAGTGTATTTATCGATAGGTGGATGTTGGGATGACCGGATTGTCTATATCAGGGAAACCGGAATTTATATGGATGATACCCTTAAGTTTTGTACTAATGCAGACAGTTTTCAATTGCGTTGGGAGACAGTTAAAAACTCCCCATGGAATGGTAATTGGACTGGACCTGGATCCTTTAAGAATCCGGCACAAAATGGAGACTGGTTTTTCAGCCCTTATCAGGCTGGGCCCGGCCTTCACAAGTTGATTTATACCGCCAATGGTTGCGCTGACAGTTTGTTTATCCAAATCTATGCTCCACCATTTGTCAAACGAGATACCATTTGTATAGAGGCTTCTCCCTTGTATCTTACATCCAACCCTCCAGCATCATGGTGGAGTGGCCCGGGAATTATTAACCAGAACACAGGTCTATTTGATCCCAAATTGGCTGGAGAAGGTGTACACGCTATTACGACCAGTTCAACGACCAATTGTCCTGGAGGTGGTTTTGTAGTGGTTCTTCCACCTGATACAGCAACATTGGCTGGATTGGAGCCAAGTTATTGTTATCGAGATACAAATTACCAAATCATTATTGCACCTGCTGGTGGGGTACTGACTATTGACGGCCTTCCCGCCCCACCAATTTTTAATCCAGCCCAATTGGGGCCCGGATTACACATTATTAAATATCGAATCGGTGCGGGAGAATGTGCTGATCAAAAGATCAAATATGTCAATGTCGGAGATCCAGTCAGTGTAAATATGGCATTTTTGGTAGACACCGTTTGTTTTGGAAAGGGTAAACAAGTGTCTGCGTTAGGTGCAGGTGGTAGTTCCCTGGGAAACTTCAATTACACCTGGAATAAAGGTCTGGGATTTGGACAAAGCCACCTGGTTACACCCAACCAAACAACCGCGTATTCAGTGACTGTTACTGATGGTTGTTCTGATCCTGCAATTGGATCGTTAAGTGTGTTTGTCCTTCCTGAAATTTTACTGAGTTTTCAGACAGGACCAACTGTATGTTACGGTGATAGTACTTGGGCAATTGTCGTACCCAATCCTGCAGGAAACTATGGCTACACCTGGCAGACAAATCCAAAACAAACAGGCCCCAAAGTGACGAGTCTTTCCAAGACAATCACGGTGGATGTATTGGATTTAAAAAATGGTTGTAAAACAGAAGGAGAAATAAAATTGCCAGGATACCAACCAATCCAAGCCAACTTCAGTGTTTATCCACAAGGAGAATGTGTTACAATTGTTGAACCCTATGTGGAGATCCTGGATTTATCAAATGGAGCAGTCACAGGCACCTGGTCCTTTGGTGATGGTTTTAAATTGCCCTATAATCTTGGCAATGAAATTGGACACAGTTACCTGGATACAGGAACATATATCGTCACACTGGTTATCAAAAATGAAGGTGGATGTAGTTCCACATATTCTGAAAAGGTATGCGTAGAAGCAGTAACCACCCTGTTTGAACCAAATGCATTAACGCCAAACGATGATGGACTGAATGATTATTTCCAGTTTGTCGGTACAGGAGTGCAAGAGATTTTCTTCCAGATCTTTGATCGTTGGGGAACCCTAATTTATGAAGGGACCAATATGTCTGACAGATGGGATGGAAACTATAGGGGAAAACCACTGCCACAAGGGGCTTACGTTTACAAAGTCCGGTATAAGACCGTATATCAGGATGGTTATCAGGAACGTGCCGGAACAGTAATGCTACTCAGATAGGAAGAAGGGGAGGTGTATGGAGTCAAGGGGAATTCGTGCATATCATTTATTCGAGTAGCCACATATTTAACATCCATATTAAATGCACTTCCTGGACTGAGGGTAACGTTTAAACATACAATTTTACAAGATCTTTTTCCAACAAGCTTTGAGAATCATTTCATCATTTCCTGTAGCGAAGCAGTCAGCTTTTTAGCGATTAATTGGTGTCCCAAGATATTTGGATGACTGTCTCCTGGTGCAACTTCAACCTCCTCCTTCCTATAATTTTGGAAGACATCTGCCAGGTCAATACAATAAAACCCGGCTTGTTTTGCCCAACCGAATACCTGATCAAATTCCGGTTCCGGACTATCGCGTGGGTTAATGCTGGGAATATTCACCCAAACAGGTTGAATATTATTTTCTTTACAAATTCGAGCAATCTGCGCATATGACCAGGTAAACACTTCTTCCATATAAGGAGCAAGCTTTTTCTTTATTTCCGCGCGGCCCATGTTTTTCGTCAGGCCTTCATTCTTTGCAATCAAATTTAAATTTTCATACGGAAAGGAATTGACTTTCTGCTGCATAGCCACCTTGCTGAAAACATTTGTGATCGCATCCCACTCCCGATCATGATTAAAGAAGACAACATAATTGGGCTTGAAGGGCAGGATGTTTTTTTCAAAATTGTAGAGATTCTGAACCAGACTACGTGCAGCAACTGAAAAATTGAGAATTTCAATTTGTTGACCTTCGGCTACAACACCATTTAAATTGTCTTCCACAATATTTTCGAACACTTCATCATTTGTCACGCCACTACCCATTTCGATCGAACCTCCAACAAAGGCAAATCGAACAGCAGTTGGTGGAGGAAGTAATGGATATTCCTTATCGCGCATGCCCCATCGATTTGTCGTCAGGAGTGCCCCTTTAAATGTCGTACTGGATGAGGGAATCAGCTCCTTCATCAGGATATCATTCGACGCTCGAATAATATCAATATCGTCCAATTTGACCCAATCTTTAGTTTGCTCCTTATTCATTTGCCACAACGGGCTGGAAAAGTTGTTTGCCATCAATATTTCATCATAATACCCTTGAAATTGCGTGGATTGGTCGTCCTTACTTAAGGTGGCATGTAAAACAGGATCCATATCAAATCCTGCTTTATTTTGAATATAGTGACTTCCAGATACAGAACCTGCGGCGACCAATCCCAGGAGGAAAATGCCATTCATAAACGGATTTATCTGTTCGAAGGTTGTCTCAAATTTGCTTCTGGTTTCTGAATATGTATGATATAAATAATGAAAAAGTGCTCCTAGAACAATGACCAGGATCAGGATAACAGTAAGTATCAATACATCTGATAATGAAGCCGTAGCTGCGACTGCCAGAGTGCGCCCAAAAAGAGGTAAAGAAGGGCTGACCCACAACGACCAAAGAAAGGAAATTGTTAAAAAAGTACCAACAATACTAGCTGTTTCTAAAAAAGCCTTTGACCAGGGATGGTTATTTGGTGTTCGTTTCCACAGAATTTTCTGAAGTGCTGACGCTGCAACGAGCAATCCAAATATCATCCAGAAAGCAACGTCGTTTGCCCTAAAATCAAAGCGACCCAATACCCAAAACCACTGGTAAGAATGCAGCAACCAGTTAATGGCAAAAACAATTAGCGTGGTCACAGTGACGCTGGCGGCAACGCCCCAATGCCTGATCTTAAAATAGATCGGGTAATAAAATACCTTTTGAATAAAATCTTTCCAATATACATGGATACGTTGCCAATAATCTTCAAATCCTGTTGCCAAAAAATAATTGTTGAATACCTCTGGAAGATTGAATCCAAATAGGCAAAGTGTCCCAACTGCAAAATGAAAAATTCCCGATAGCCGGAGAATTAATGTATACGACAGGATGATATAATGCAGGAGGGTGAAAATATTGTCAACATCCAGGATAGAAGGAACAGCATAGGTATAGATCAACCGATAGAGAAGCAGGTGAAATATACCCCTTGCGATCAAACGGGTACCACGTAAATAAATCGAAGATTCCTCTTGATTATAATACGTTCGCTTAAATGTTTGAAAGTCGACCACCGGAAAGATGGGAAAAACCAGATTGGGTAGTAGAAAAAAATAGGATAGCCGGGTGATCAATGGTGTTGGCGTTTTTTCAAATCGCAACTCGTACAAATAAATGATCATCCGAAACATGAACAGACTGGCCACAATCGTCACAATAGTAGAAGGAGCCCACGGTGGAAGAATATTCAACTTAAAGAGTGCGAGTATACCCCCCGCCAATAAAACCAATAATTGTCGGAATGAATAGTTAACTGGAATATAGGTAATACCTATCATGGCCAAGGCGATTCCGATCAGGATGGCTCCATCCTGTATGCCAAAAAGCACCATTGCGGAGATCCAAGTCAGACCGATAAAAAAGTGCATTCGGACCCTGCGAGGTAACACGCTATGAATGAGAAAACCTCCAGCAAGCAGGGGCATCAATTGCTCCAAAGCCAACTGTTCCTCAAGATGAAACCAGGAAACGGCCAACCAGGCTAATCCAAGTAGGCCAAGCGTAAGCCCAAAGGTGAACCAGGCTTTTCCACTTCGCCATAACACAGATGTAGCCTCCGATCCATCCAGGATGGAAGGCTTGTTTTTTTCAACAAGGATCTCCATATCGATCAGATATTACGCATGAACGGCAGAATTGTTGCAATCGTTCACTCTATCCAACAACGATTTAGGGCACAATTCCTGCAACATGAAGGATGTGCTTTCGTAAACTAGTATTGTGATCCTGTACCACGTTGCTGTCTTCAACTAGAAACAACCGAACTTGGGCGGTTGAATAGATCAAAAAAGGGAACGACATTTGAACTTGCATACAATTTGTATCTTGTTGATTATGAATAATTTGAAAGATTTACATGGGTAGATCAACAGTCAAGATTGGCAACGTCAACTACGACTATGGCAACGTGTTCCAAGGGTGGAGACATGTGGCTAGAAATCTGAATCAATACCGCTATTTTATCCTCCAACTCTTGCGGATATACCTGTTGGCGCCGTTCAAGAAGTCTTTGATTGGGGCCCTTTGGTTGTTTATTTTCCCCTTATTGACCGTCATTATCTGGATCTTTCTGCACGGAGCAGGCATTGTTCAACCAGGTGATACTGGTATACCCTACCCGGTATTTGTCCTCCTGGGAACAACAATCTGGAGTCTATTTATCAACATATATAAATCCAGCAGCCAAATTATAGTCGATAGCAGCTCCATCCTGGTGATGAACAAGTTCCCTTACGAAACCTTGATTGTTGGAAGGCTCCTTGAAAATATGATTACTTTTTCAATTCCTTTAGTCATCAATATTGTCGTTCTACTCTTTTTCGGAATCAAATTCACCTGGCTAAGCCTTCTTTTCCCGCTCACATTGATTCCAATCCTGCTGTTTGGACTGACTATAGGATTATTTGTGGCCTTGCTTCGGGTCGTTGCAGTGGATCTATGCAATGTTGTTGATGAGGGGATGAAAGTATTGATGTACCTGACACCAATAGTGTATGCGCCCAAAATCAAAATCGGATGGCTGACACATATCATTGATTATAATCCATTGACCTATTTGGTAGGTCTTCCCAGAGATATTCTGGCCAAGGGAGAGTTCTATGAACCAATGACGTTTATGATTTGGACTGCCATTGTAATCATTGTTTGTCCATTAATGATTCGATTCTACCTCTTTGCCAAGCCCAGGGTTCTGGAACGATTAATAAATAATTAATCAGGCATAAAATATAAACATTACCCCTAGCCCGATCATATGGAATCCACGACTCGAGAAACATTACTCACCATCAGCGACCTGCACAAGAAATTCTGCAAGGACATCAGGTATAATCTGATGCATGGGACACGCGATATGTTTGAGCAAGCTATCGGCTGGGAATCTGACTATATGACGCTGAGAAAAAAGGAATTTTGGTCTTTAAGTGGAATTGATCTGGAAATACAGGAAGGAGATATCCTGGCTGTTATTGGTGCAAATGGGAGTGGTAAAACCACATTGATGCGGTTGATATCCGGTATCTATCCGATACAGCAAGGGGATATGCGGTTTTATCCACAAACAAGGGTTACGCCTATTTTTGCACTGAGATCGGGAATGCATCCATTGTTCACAGGTCGTGAAAATATTAATATTAAGGGAGCAATGTATGGAATGACCGAAGAACAGATCAAAGAGAAAATGGATTTTATTATCGAATTCTCAGATCTTGGTGACTTCATGGATATGCCGCTTGGAAACTATTCTTCAGGGATGAAGGCCAGACTCGCATATACAGTTGCTATTGCAACCGACCCTAATATTTTCATCATAGATGAAGCACTCGCTGTAGGAGATTCATTATTCAAAGCCAAATGTTTTGATCACTTACACGAATTTGTCAAACAACCTAAACGAGCAGTAATTTTTGTGTCTAATCATATTCACAAAGTATTGCGCCTGGCAAACCGTGTAGTCATACTTGATAAAGGGAAAAAAATATACGAATCATCTGACATACCCGATTCTGTCGATTACTATATGAACAATTGTCTCGGCAGATTAGATGAAAAGTCCCGAAAACATATGTTGGATCGAGTCAAATTTTATGAGTTATAGTGGTGGTATGAAAAAGATGATCTGGTTGGCTTCCTTTCCGAGATCGGGAAATACATTTGCGCGAAATGTGTTGTACCAGTCATATGGACTGAGGTCTACAGAAGTCAACCTGGAATCATTGGCCTATTCCTCCACACATGAAGAGTATCCCATAGTAAAAACCCATTTACGTCCGGGACAGGTACCACTGAGATCGGAAAAACATGTCGTGGTCT
>JAHEAU010000250.1 GCA_024642625.1 Lewinellaceae bacterium | reverse complement strand
TTACATCCGTTGATCACCTGAGCAATTCGCTCGCGAACTTGCGGCAATGTCGGGAAAAAAGCATCACCCGGACAAGACGTATTACAGGATTGTCTATGCCCGGATACATTGGGAATAACATTTCCTGAGGCTGGGTGATAGGAACTACCCAGTGGGTCAATATCCTCAACACAGGCCTTCCAGGCGTATAGTTCTGCCAGCGAGGCAAGCGCATTCTCAGTCGGGACAATTGTCGTAAAATCCCCCATCATACATGTCCCCAAGGTATTTGAGTTCTTGCCACAAAAATGAGCGCCCAGAATATCGTCCCCTCGCCCAATATAAACGACACCATTCGGGTCTACCAACCAGTTGTATCCGATATCCGACCACCCATTCCCATTGACGTGGTAGTTCCAGATGCTTCGCACTACTGCAGCCCAATCGGACGAATTATTGCTGCCGGCAGAATGATGTATGATCAGGTGCGTCGGGAAAACTGGTTCAGGTGAAGGGTGAGGAAAACAAGAGCCGTCCGGGCACCATTGTGATCTGTCCATGAGCGTTGGCGGCGGGCAGGAGCAAGCGCCATCCCGATTGATTACGGGGATGGTAGAATCATTCGTGCTGACTTCAGACGGCCCCGGATTGAATAAATGAACAATCAGGGTGTCTATGAATACCCTCTCCCAAGGCGTATCTATCTCTACCTGAATAGACAGAACCTGCGCTTGCGGGTCAAGAAAGACCATATTTGAAAAGAACCGTGTTTCGCCATTTCCTGTATGTTCATCCAGACTCAAGTTTATCCAGGAGGGGGCTTTCCCACTATCGCGAATACGGATTCGAACTGCATCTGAAGGTATTGTCGCTGTAGTATGCCATTCCAGGTTCATCGCAATAAATGGCTCTGCATCCGCAGGCATCTCAAATGCTTCTCCAGTGAATAAAGCATATGCACTGGTGACGGGAGGCTCTGGATCGAGGGGAATTGAATAACGAATATAGGACGATTGACCCCAGAGGGCCAGATTCGCATACACCAGGAAAACCACCAAGATTGTTCGCATAAGACAAGGATAGAAAAAAGGATTGAATGCCGGACTATCCGAATGGGATGACTTTGAAAATGAACGAGTCTTCTTTTTATCCGTAGCCCTCCAACACAAAGAATTACCTTTGGACCGAACCACAGTATGCATGATTGAGGAACGAAAGATACGTATCAGTAAGTGGATCAAATGGGTGGGCGTACTGATTTTGGCCTCAACAATCCTGTTCCTGCTCTGGTTGGTTTTTTTCTTTGTCAAAAATGAGGCACCATTCATTTCTGGAGAGATTCTGTACAATAAAGAATACAAACCTGGCCAATATTTAGACATCTACCGACCCACCAAAAAAGTCTTCAAACGATCTCCTGTCCTCTTTTTCATCCATGGGGGGGCCTGGGTCGCAGGCTTCAAAGAATCGATAAATAACAACCGAGTCAACGGTGCTGTCAATGCTTTACGGGACAAGGGATATACAGTTATAAGTGCAGATTATACCCTTGCAAAAAAAGGGGTGAGTCCATTTCCCACATGCATCCTGGACATCTCAGATGCCCTTGGTTGGGTCAGAGATCATGCTGACACGTTTCAGCTTGACATGGAAAACCTGGGATTGATGGGTGAATCAGCCGGTGCTCACATCGCTATGATGGTAACTTTTCCAGATTCAAATGAAACTGGATTACCCAAGAATCTACCGAAGATTCAATATGTAATCGATATCTACGGGCCTTCTGATCTGTTTGGCATATATCAAAGCAGACTCGCCCGATCACTGGATCAAATGGCGAGTAAATTGCCTCAGGCAATGAAGTCTACATTCGAAATATCGCAATATATTTTCGGATTTGATCCAGCTGTTGACTCCTTGAAGGCAAGAACTATTTTGAATATTTATTCTCCAATAAATTATCTCCGCCCCGGCTTACCACCTGTGCTCATTATCCATGGTAGTGATGATCAAGTTGTACCTATTGAGCAGTCAATCGATCTTCACTCCGCCCTTGACTCTTTGGATATTCAAAATGAAATGCAGATCCTTGATGGAGTAGACCATGGATTTGTTTTTGCATCGGGTGGCCAAATGCAATTGATTCAGGATTGGATAGCCACATTTGTGGAAGAACATTATTTTGATCATGGCATGTCTTTAAAACCTTCTCACATACGCTGAACAACTTTCAGATCATGACCTTCACAAACAGATTCATATTCCTATTCCTCCTAAGTTCAGTACTATTAACTACAGGATGTTCAGTACTTCAAAAATCTAAAAATAATAAAGCAACCTTCAACATGGAAGATTTTGATACATTCTACGACCGGTTTCATACCGATGACCGTTTCCAGAAAAGCCGCATCAAGTTTCCTCTCGACGGCATGTCTATCGAAGACGGTGATGAGATACCTTGGACCAAGGACAATTTTCCTTTGATGAAGGTGCGAATTTATGATGTGGATACAAAGGAATATAACGTTTCGTACGAGAAAAAGGAGAACCAATTCACACAGCGTGTCTGGCTGGAGGCGTCTGAATTCAGTTCAGAATATCGATTTGAATTGATTGACGGAAAATGGTTTTTAGTCTATGTGCTTGATCAGAGTTGAGTAAATTCGGAAAGCAGAAGGCGGAAGGCGGAAGTGAGTATTAGGTGTTCGGTTGAAATTTCGAAATTATCACAAGAACTCTGCTTCTCATGTTGATCTAGCTTAGGGCTTTTATTTTATATCGACAATCAATTAAACCCTATAGAACCCCAGCGGGGTTCAACAAAAATAGCCCCGGGTGAAACCCGGGGTATATTGCAAATAAGACACAACCCTGGAGGGGTTGAATAAATCCCATAGCCTATAAATGAATGCCCAGCGACTAATAGTCAACGATTCGGACATAGCGTGTCTAAGACGGCTGGATCCGATATTTGATCAGATCCACTTAGCATATGGTCCTCCTCCAAATTGGGCTCGACAGCCAGGTTTCATGTCTTTGTGTAAAATTATTCTAGAGCAGCAAGTCAGCCTGGCATCAGGTAAAGCCCATTTCCTTAAACTGGAAGGATACATTGGAGAGATTTCACCAAAAGCAATTCTTGAACTCACAGACGACGAAATGCGACAATGCCAGATTAGTCGACAAAAATCCACCTATCTGAAGGAGTTGTCGAAATGGATTGCAACGGGCCGGTTGGACCTGGATGGGTTATCCCATCTGCCGGAATCTGAGGTCAGAACGCAACTGACCTCTATTAAAGGAATTGGCCAATGGACCAGTGATATCTACTTAATGTTTTGCTTGCAGTCGCCAGACATTCTTCCTCTAGGCGATATTGCGATCATCAATACCATCCGGGAGTTGTTTCCAACGGCAAGCAAGGAGAATATCCAGGCATTATCAGCGAACTGGAGGCCACTTCGCACCCTTTCCAGTTTCTATTTGTGGCACTACTATTTACAATCCCGAAATAGACCTGCGATCACTTAATGGTTCATTTGCAGCGGTTGGGTTAGATTTGCCCAATTGGAAACGTGACAAGTCCAATATGCTATTCCCAATTGTTTGAATTTTTATCCATTTTCATAGCCGTACTGTCTGTTTTTGGATTGAACTACTGGAATGAGGACCGCAGGGATCGACATGCAATACTCAAGCTCATCTTGTAGATCAAAAATGGTCTTGTGATTGACAAACTTAACCTGGAAGTCAATATAGGAGTCCATCAATCCGGAATGATTCACTCCGAATCAATATCATCACGTTCTATGAATATGATTTTGCCACGTTGAAATTGCTTGAGGAAGACTATGAGGAAATGCAGTTTCAACGGAATTATTACAAAAACTTCAGAACCCTGTTGGGGCCGTCATTAATTTTTAATGATGAAGGAGGGGTAGCGGGTGTAAAAACACCATTCAAGATCTCTGAACAGGATGAAAAAATGCTTCGACTGGACTTGTGGAAAATCCGCGTAAACAGGTATTTTCTACTTTCCTATTTTGCTGAATTCAATCACAAAATTGATCAACTCATAGAGCAAATTCATACTGAACTGCAGCATCTAACCAATTGAAGAATGGGTTAACCATTATTGGTTTTAGCATCAGATTCCAATCGCTTTACTTCATCCCACAACGCAGCGGCTTCCGCAGTCTTGAGATCTGCAGCCTTGCGATCGGTGCGGGAGAGCTGATAAGCTTCCTCTTCAAGTTGGGTTGCCTGTTTCTTTATTTCCGTAATCGGGTCCTTTTTCTTGAATAAGCCAAACATGGATGATACATTTTGCCAACAAACATCCGGAACCCGAAATTGGTTGAACGACATAAGTCTGTTTTCTGCTCAAGGGCAACGTTTCCATTCAAAAAAGTGTCTGTATATTGGCAAAACACCCATTCATGAAGATTCCATTCATCGTTGTCAGTATTCTCAGTAGTCTGACACAGGGTACAGATGCACAACCTGCTTGTGACAATCCCTTATCATTTCTGGATGTGAAAACGCTGGTTTGTACGGGCCAGACCACCACAAACAAAGTTATTGCGCCTCTGGATGTCGAAGAATATATCTGGACATTGAATGGAATAGAAATTGGAAACGATGTAGATCCATTTATCGATATAGAGTGGACAACGGAGGGCACCTATGAGCTTTGTGTTCAGGCATCCTGCTTATCTGGTAATCTTTCCCCCAATTCTTGCTTGACGATTGAAGTGTATGCCTTGATCGGAGAAAATCCGGATACGGTCTTTCGCTGCTCGCCTGATACCATCATCAATGGAGTAGGCCCAGGAAGTTATGTCGTTAATTTGCCTACTGCTGATGGCTGTGATTCAATCGTTACACTGACAATAGCCGTTTATCCGGAAGGACCAGCCGATTTGGGAACTATAGCCCTTTGCGATGGAGATCAATGGGAGCTAAATGGTACGATGTATTCAGATTCAGGAGACTACATTGTGTATGACGAC
>JAHEAU010000249.1 GCA_024642625.1 Lewinellaceae bacterium | reverse complement strand
TGAGCATACTATATAGAACCCAGGATTATTTCTTGATAGGCATGGAATATACTTGCAAGTCCAACCTTTAAACGAATAAACGCCCTCCATAACTCCATATCCACTGAACTCCATTCCAAAGAAGCTCTGGATAGCCAATCCACTCCTAAAGGAAATAGCCAATCAATAAAACGTAGACTCAGCAGAACGATTCCCCATCCGGAAGTACTTTTGCAGGATGGGGACGGTCATATTCATCGGTGGACCTACAGCGTCTGGTAAAAGCCAATTGGGGATGGAACTGGCAGCCTCTCTTGGCACCGTCATATTATCGGCTGACAGCAGGCAGGTGTACCGTGGTATGGACATCGTTACCGCAAAACCGACTGAAGCTGAACAAGCGCGGATATCGCATCACTTTATCGATATCCGAGATCCGGAAGAATCTTATGATGTTGGGCAATTCGAACAGGAGGCGCTTGCCCTACTTGAAGAATTGCTGACTATTCATCCTGTTGTCCTTGTGGTTGGTGGTACAGGATTGTATTTGAAGGCATTGCGCCATGGGTTGGACAGCTTCCCAACTGTACCGAAGGCGGTAAGTAATCAAGTGCGTTTACGATTTGAACATGATGGAATTGGATCCCTCCAACAATGGCTTCAGGAAGTCGATCCACAATATGCCAAACAAGTCGATTTTGACAATCCCCACCGTCTGATGCGGGCGATTGCTGTCAGTATTCAAGCTGGACAACCATTTTCCTCTTTTCTGAAAAATGGAACCAAAACTCGCCCATTTCGTGTCCTTCCCATTTTGCTTGAACCCGACAGAACCTGGCTTTATCAACGTATAGACCAGCGCGTGTTGGCCATGATCGATCAAGGGCTGATTGAGGAAGCGAGACGATTCTACCCCTTGCGGCACCTGGACGCCATGCGGACAGTCGGGTTTAGTGAACTCTTTGAATGGATGGACGGCACCATCACGTTTGACGAATCCGTAGCTGCGATTCAGCAACATACCCGCCAATTTGCAAAGCGTCAACTGACCTGGTTTCGAAAGGAGGATGATTGGATCCGATTTGATCCATCCCATCAAACAGATTTGATGGAGAAGGTCCTTGCACTTATTTGATCAAATCCAGCACCTGCTCCGGAGGACGTCCAATCACTGCCTTGTTGCCAAGAACGGCGATGGGTCGCTGGATAAGTTTAGGATTCATAACCATGATTTTAACCCATTCTTCATCTGAAAAGGTTTTGCCTTTGAATTCATCCTTAAATACTGCCTCTTCTTTACGAATCAGTTCAAATGGAGACATATCCAATTTCTTCAAAATGGCCTTGAGTTCCGTTTCAGTTGGCGGCGTATCCAGATACAGAATAATCCGTGGTGATTTGCCTGCCTCTTCCAGTAGAATCAATGATTCCCTGCTTTTTCGGCATCTTGGATTGTGGAAAAAGTCGATTGAAGGTGTATTTGTGGCCACAGGTTGACATTTTGGGAAAAAAACAATGGAATACAAAACAATTGCCCTCAAATATGGGTAATTTTGGTCCCTTACTTCGTCATTCAACCCACAACATGGTGCAATCATTACGAATCACTGCTTTCTTTTTGATGATAGCAGGAACACTATCTGCTCAAACCAATTTCAACCTGACCAAGTTGGCCAACTATCCTTATCCTGAAGGATGTAATGATATCTGGGGGTATGTTGATGCAAGCGGAATAGAATATGCTATTCTTGGCACACGACAAGCTACGGCCATTCTGAGCCTTGAAGATCCCGCAAATCCGGTCGAAGTCGCTTATATCCCTGGCTCAACTTCGACATGGAGGGATATGAAAACCTGGGGACATTACGCCTATGTTACTGCTGATGCAGGTAATGATGGCTTGTTGATCATCAACCTGGAAGGTTTGCCTGGTCCTGTTACATGGGAGTACTGGAAGCCGGATCTGACAGTCAACGGCAACACAGCAAATTTGCAACGTTGCCACAATATCTATATTGATGAAAAAGGATACGCCTATTTGTCTGGCTGCAACCCATTGAATAATGGAGGTGTCATCATTTTTGATGTACACACTACACCAGGTACACCGGTACTTGTCGGACAGGCCGAGCCAGTCTATTCTCATGATAATATGTCCAGAGGGGATACCTTATACAGTGCAAATCTGGGCCAGGGGGCGTATATCACTGATGTAGCTGATAAAGCGACTCCTGTCACATTAGGCATCCAGGAAACCTCATTTGACTTTTGTCATAATGTATGGGTATCCGATGACAGCAAATACATGTTTACGACGGATGAGAAGGCAAATGCCTTTATGGACGCTTATGACATCTCTGACCTCAACAACATCAAGCTCCTTGACAAATACCAGCCAATTGATACACGTCAATCAGGGGTAATTCCTCACAACACCCATTATTTAAAAGGATACAACATTGTATCCTGGTATACAGATGGAGTGAAGGTGGTTGATTCGCACAAACCTGACAATCTGGTTGAGATCGCCAATTTCGATACATATGTTGCTGGAGGCACAGGCTTTCAAGGTGATTGGGGGGCATATCCATTCTTGCCGAGTGGACGCATTCTGGTTTCCGATATTAACACCTGCCTTTGGGTATTTGATGCCAATTATGTCCGTGCAAGCTATCTGGAAGGAATTGTCATTGATGCGATTACGAAAGATCCCATTCAAGGTGCCACAGTCGTCATTCAGAACGTACAACCCAATGAGGAAATCAGTGGTCCGGATGGCACTTTCAAAACCGGCAGTAACCAAGACGGAAATCTGGTGGTGAGAACCAAAAAGGCTGGTTACCTCCCTAGCCAAAAGTCATTTGCCCTGAATGCTGGTGATGTGACTGATGTTACTATTGAGTTGACTCCGCTCGCAACTACGAATATTACTGGACTCGTGCTTGATAAAGCGACTGGGGATCCCATTGATGGCGCACTTGTATGGTATCAGTCCACGGTTGTCGAAGACATCAACTATGCTGCAGTATCTGGTAGCGATGGGACATATTCAATTGACAACATTTATCTCGGTGATTATGAAGTAATTGCGGGGTCATGGAGCTATGATTATGGTGTGATTGAAGCATTGAATATCAGTGGCCAGGCAAATCAGACATTGGAACTGGGCCGAGCCTATCGAGATGATTTTGTCTTTGATTACGGGTGGACTGTATCTGGAACTGCCAATGTGGGCCAATGGGAAAGAGGTGTTCCGGAAGGAACGCTGAATGGTAGTATGGAAGTGAATCCCGGGGCTGATGTCGACAACGACTTGGGTAATACCTGCTATGTTACGGGGCTGGCTGCTGGCACATCACTTGGTGAATTTGATTTGGATAACGGTTCCACTAAATTATTATCACCATCCATGGATTTGAGTAGCTACCTGGGTCCTGCGATTTTTTACAATGCCTGGTTTGTTAATACAGGTGGTAACAACATGCCAAATGATACACTGAAAGTTTGGCTTACCGATGGCAATACGGATGTCCTAGTTCGCACCTATACCGGAGACATCGATGGTTGGAAACCGCGTGATTCAATCTTTGTCCTGGATTATTTCTCCGATCTGACGGATATCCGAATTCGGTTTGTTGCAAATGATGAACCAAGTTCAGGCCATATAGTCGAAGCTGGCATTGATGCCTTCCTGGTCGCAGAAACAAAAACTTCAGCAAATGAAGATATTATCAAACTCGACCAGTTGGTTGTTTTCCCTAATCCATCATCTACTGAATTTCGGATTTCTCTGACTAATCAACATTTAGCAGGTTCAATCTACCAGGTTTACAATGATCTAGGACAATTGATTGAAACTGGCGTCCTCCAGGATGGCAAGTCCATTGGTGGACATTGGACTCCAGGAGTTCACCTCATGAAATTGACTAATGGCGAACAAACGCATTCTGTTCAATTGATCAAAACTGGTCGATAGGATTTCATTGATCAATTAAAAAAAGAGGCTGCAGTTGTACTACAGCCTCTTTTTTTATAGCCGGAAACTAGTGTGAGAAATTGTAATTAGGGAGAGGTAAGCATTAGAAATTTGGACATAGCCAAGGGTAATACCACAACAATCTGAGGGGCAATAAAGGCAATGGCATCTTTGAAACAAAGAATGGGGAACCGATTTCACATTGAATATGATTGAAACAGAATCCTTCGCGGCTGATATGCGACCCATCCTGGGTCGTTTCTTTTTAAATCTCGTTTCTATTGACATGTGACCCCGCTGGGGTCATCCTGGACTAGGGACTCTCCTTCAACCTAGCATGAACTACATTTTCTACAGGCATGTGACCACGTAGGGGTCAATCTGGATGAGGGAAACCGATTTTACATTGAACATGATTGCAAAAGAATCTTCAGCGGTTGATATGCGACCCTTCCAGGGTCGTTTTCACCAACCATCATTTTTCTACAGACGTGCGACCCCTTCGGGGTCATTCTAGGGATATGGACAGTTCTGTACAGAAAGTGGAATCACAATACCTGTATCAACCAATTATTGTTTGTCACAGGCAGTTTCTCATGCACGGATAATCACACTCATAACCTTCCGTATACGCTAAGGCACTATCGGGCAAATCTATACGCCTTAATTCTAAACCAAATCGAACCACGTTTGCCAAGACATTGGTATAAACGAATAAACTTATAAACCAATAAACACCCTCATAACCTCCTCCACTCCAAACTCATTTAATTGACTCAGGGCTTCGCAGAGTGGTTGACATCGCCATATTTGACGGCAATGAAATTCAACTCATTATTTGGGGCATCCAGATAAGGAATGACCCAAGATGCATCATAAGGAGGGAGGCTCTCCTCGGTAAAAAACACCCAAGAGGGCACTTCAGTAAAGCCTTTGATCAGGTCGAGCAGCAGTTTACGCAAAACAGAAATATCGCCAACAGAGATATTACCTGAATTATTGACATCACCTGCAATCGATGCATATGGTGTGGGCAATGCATCCAG
>JAHEAU010000040.1 GCA_024642625.1 Lewinellaceae bacterium | reverse complement strand
CAAGTACAGTTTCTCCCTGCCCCGATTCTGTAGTTTCGGAATTACTTTGGATAACCTTGGGGGAGTCTCCACAAGACATCAGGAAAAGGGAGGAGAGGAGAATGAGTAGGAAAAGACGAGGCATCATAACAGTATGAATTGGAGGATAAAAGTAGAATTTCTTACCCGATCACTTGCCAGAAACAACGGGTATTTATTAGTTCTGTTGATCAGAATCGCTGCATGATCTTGGCATTGAACCGGCTGATGTTCTGGTATCGGGCGTCAAAGGTTTCTTCGTAGTAGAGGTACATCGAGAGTTTTCGGGTGATCCTCCAAGACACGCTTAATCCAGTAATATCCTGGTGTGTCTTGATTTCCGAATACGACGGTATATAGTCGATCCAACGATAGTAAATATCACCATTCAGCCGACCCTTGAAAAAATCCCGGGTGTATCGGCACCCATAATACCGGCTTTTCTGGTAACTAGTCTCTAACGCATTCACGGTCAAGGACAGGTTTCCTTTAATGCCTGGAAGCCGGGTATACGTGATATACCCGTTGATATTTTGTGAGGTATTGATATCGCTTTTTTGAAACCGCCAGCTGGCATTCGCACCCAGCGAAATTCGTTTGAAGACCCTGTAATTGGCACTCACTCTCAAGCCCTGGCGAGTTTCTTCATCGATCAGTTGATCTATGTAGTTTTTGAACGACTCAAAGAAGATCACATTTTTTCGATTATCGTACGACACAGAAGCACTCAACGTCCTTGAAAACCTATACCGCAGAGAAGTGAAAAAATTGGTCAGAGACAATGCATTGGTAACTTCCTCATTAACCTTTTGGTACAGATCCATTTCACAGGAAGCAAAGACATTCAGATTGGGAAGGAGGTTGTCGGTATGCTGGATGTAAATGAAGCGGCGATCAATTGCGCCACTGTTTCGCTGTTCGATAAATGCCAATGTATTTTGCTGGCTGCGACCGGGAGTCTGAGTTGAAAAACCAATATAGGCTCCGGCTTGAAACAAGCTTGGATCGATCCGGTAGTCCCGGAGATCTGGTCGAGAACCGGCCATAAGTCCAACCTGGAAAGCGCCGAATGAATGTTCCGCTTGCAAGCCATCGATAGCGCCCATACTCGATATCCGCGGGTTGATCTTCCGGCCAAGAGTAAGTAAAGTCCTGTCGGTTGGCTCGTATTTGACCGCAAGGTTGAAGATCTTGAGCGCATCAAAGATATTGTCGGACACATCGGACCATTCGCCGGCAGTATGACGAAATGTGAGAAAGGCTTCAGTCGAAAACTTCGATCCGCGTAAGTGATCGCCCCTAAATGAAATCCCATATCGCAACCGATGCCGTGGAGCGTTGTCCGAAAAGGTGCTATAAGACGCGGCAGAAAGTCGACCTGATATCTTTTCCTTTCGATCAGTCACTGCAGGTTCAGCTTCAGTGTCCGCATCCTGATTATCCTGCGGGGTGGGAAGATTTGTGATCGGAGGCTCCACAGGTGTCGGAGCAGTCACGACTTGTTCAGGTTCAATTCCAGGAATCAATACAGATATGGAAGAAAGGAAATATACTGTCTGTCCGTTCTCCGGTGTCCATTGGCCCACTTGCTGCGCAACACAGGAAATGGATGATTTTTGTTGAATAACCAGGGCCGGTTGCCAACTATTTTGCTTTTTCAGGTAAAGTGTATCCCCAATTGAAATGGATTCTGTATCAGCAAATTTGATGTATATATTGTTCGCTGTTATAAAAGAGATGGCCCCTTCCGCTAAGACGCTCCGCTCTTGTGCCTGGAGGGACCAGGTAATGAGGAGGAAGACAGAAAGTGCCTTTAGACGGTATATCATTATTCCATTCAATCTTTCTCTCCGTTCGGGTGACAGGAGTAACATGCTGGACTATTGTAACTATATCCAGGCTCATTATCGTGTTTATCTGCCAGGTCAACCGGGTCGTCATGTTCATGACAATCGATACAGCTGAATAATGCATAATTGCCAGGTGTAGTATGACAATCCACGCATTGATTCCATTCTCCCTGGTGCTTGCCACTGTAGATCGGGAAGTATAGCCCGTCATGATCCCATGTGGAAGGAGTCCAGCCGCTGGTTGAATGACAGGATTCACAAGTCGTAGGGAATCCAACCTGCGCATGGTCCGGGTCATTCGTAGCATTGTATTCCGCAGAATGACATCCGTAGCAAGTATTCGGGGTGTTATTGTAATCCCCGTTATGACAAGCCGCACAATCGTTCGCAATCCCGGCATGTGCTCCGGTCAGTGGCCAAAAGTCGTTGTGGATCGGGAATGTTGCAGGGAACCAATCCGGATCGGTCGTATGACACATGGCACAATCCATTGGTAGGCCCAAAGTTGTATGACTTGGGTTGGCGCTGGCATTGTAATCCGGCGTGTGACAACCGGCACAGGTGTTTGGCGTGTTGTTATAATTTCCCTGATGGCAGCTGTTGCAGTCCACAGATTCATGTGCACCTTCCAGCGGCCAGAAGCTGTTGTGATCAACTGTGGCTGGTATCCATCCGTTTTCACTATGACAGATCGCACAGTCGGTCGGGAACCCAGCAGATGCGTGGTTCGGGTTGCTGGTCTGATTGTAATCCGCGGCATGGCAACCAAAGCATGTATTCGGGGTATTGTTATAATCCCCATTATGACATGTAGCACAATCGTTGGCCAAAGGAATATGGGCGCCATTCAAAGGCCAGAAATTATCGTGAATCGGGAAGGTAGCCGGCATCCAATCAGGATTGGTCGTATGGCACATCGCACAATCTGTCGGAAAACCTAGACTGACGTGATTTGGATTTGTACTGGCATTGAAATCCGGGGTATGACATCCAGCACACGTGTTCGGAGTATTATTGTAATCCCCATTGTGACATGCTGCACAATCACCGGCAATCGGCTGGTGGGCCCCATCCAGCACATAATAATCATCATGTATGGCAAAAGTGGCCGGACTCCATCCAGGAGCAGTCGTATGGCAAGAGGCGCAATCAGTTGGCAGGTTTAGCCCGATGTGATTTGGATTGGTCGCTTGGTTATAATCCGGTTGGTGACAGCCTTCGCAAGTGTTTGGTGTGTTATTATAATTGCCGTTATGACATGCAGCACAGTCGTTTGCAATTGGCAAATGGCCACCATCCAGAACCCAAAAGTTGTTGTGTTCGGGGAACTGGGCGGGGCTCCATCCGGGTTCAGTTGTGTGGCATTGGGCGCAATCCGTCCCGAAGTTCAGTGCGATATGATTGGGGTTGGTCGTCTGATTGAAATCTGGCATGTGGCAGGCATCGCAATTGGTTGGCGTGCCCTGATATCCAGCCGCATGACAAGATGCACAGTCAACTGAAATATGCGCCCCAGTCAATGGGAAATTGGTCAGACTGTGGTCGAATGCATCATTGGCATCACCCGTTGGATGGCATGCATAACAGGATGGGCTGTTGTAGGAGTAGCCAGGAATACCCTGGTGGTTATTGTCCGTCTCAGGATTCAAATGGCATACTGTGCAACTGAATTCTGCATAGTTGGCCGGGTTCGTGTGGCAATCTGTACACTGCGTCCATTCTCCCTGATGTTTGCCGCTATAGATAGGGAAGTACTGGGCATCGTGGTCGAAATTGGCAGGTGACCAGGCATTTTCTGTATGGCAACTGGCGCAATCCGTTGAGAATTGAGCAGCGACGTGATCCGGATTTTGGGTGCTGTTATAATCGGCACTATGGCATCCAAAACAGGTGTTCGGGGTATTGTTGTAATCCCCGTTATGGCACGCGGCACAGTCATTACTGATGCCGGCATGTGCGCCATTCAGTGCGTAGAAATCATCGTGGATGGGGAAGGAGGCGGGCATCCAGTCCGGGGCAGTCGTGTGGCAAAGGGCGCAATCCATTGGAAGGCCCAGCGCGATATGGTTAGGATTGGAGCTACTATTGAAATCGGGCGTATGGCAGCCAGCACATGTATTTGGTGTGTTGTTGTAATTGCCATTGTGGCAAGCGGCACAATCGCCTGCTATCGGTTGATGCGCCCCATCCAGTATCCAGAAATTGTCGTGGTCCGGGAATTGAGCTGGACTCCACCCGGGATCAGTCGTATGACAAGAAGCACAATCTGTTGAAAAATTGAGGCCTTGGTGATTCGGATTTGAAGCGGTGTTCCATTCAGTCATATGACAGGCTGCACAGTCAGTCGGCGTACCAACATATCCTGCGGCATGGCAGGAAATGCAATCTGTCGTGGCATGCGCACCGGTTAGCGGAAAGCCTGTGTTATTATGATCGAATGGATCATTGGCATCTCCCGTCGGATGGCATGCAAAACAGGAAGGACTGTTGTATGTATAGCCCGGAACGCCCATGTGGTTATTGTCCGTTTCCGGGTTCATATGGCACGTAGTGCAGGTAAATTCGGCATAGTTGGCCGGATTGGTATGGCAATCGATACACTGATCCCATTCGCCCAAATGCTTGCCACTGTAGATAGGGAAGTACTGGCCATCGTGATCGAATGTGGCCGGGGACCAGGATGTCTCTGTATGACAGGTTATGCAGTCATTTGAAAATTGCAGGTTCTGGTGATTCGGATTTGTCGTCTGATCGTAATCCGATTGGTGGCATCCGGCACAGGTGTTCGGCGTATTGTTGTAGTCTCCATTGTGGCATGTTGCACAGTCATTCGCGATCATGGCATGTGCGCCATTCAACGGATAGTAATCATCATGGATGGGGAAGGTAGCGGGCTCCCATCCAGGGTCAGTAGTGTGACAGGATGCACAATCCACAGGAAATCCAAGGGCGGGGTGATTTGGATTGGTGGACTGTTCGAAGTCCATCATATGGCATGATGAACACTCTGTCGGAGTACCTGCATATCCACTGGCATGGCATTGAAGGCAATCCGTACTGGCATGCGCACCGGTTAGCGGGAAAGCCGTCATACTGTGATCAAATACATCATCCGCGCTGCCATTCGGGTGGCATGCCAGACACGAAGTACTGTTATAGGTGTATCCCGGCACCCCATTGTGGTTATTGTCCGTTTCGGGGTTCATGTGGCAGGTAATGCAGGTAAACTCTGCATAGTTTGCCGGATTGGTATGGCAATCTATACAGGCACTCCATTCACCATTATGCTTACCACTAAAAATTGGAAAGTACTGACCATCGTGATCAAATGTGGAGGGTATCCAACTGGTTTCGCTATGGCAAGTTGCACAATCTGTGGAGAACATCAACGAACCATGGTTCGGATCAGTTGTCTGGTCATAATCTGTTTGATGGCATCCTGCACAAGTGCTCGGTGTATTGAGATAGTCTCCGTTATGGCATGCTGCGCAATCGTTGGCGATAACAGCATGAGCTCCATTCAGCGGATAAAAATCATTGTGATTTGGGAAAAAGGCTGGATTCCAGTCAGGGTCAGTGGTATGGCAGGCCGCACAATCCATAGAGAAGCCGAGGTCATTGTGGTTGGGGTTGCTGGTCTGGTTGAAATCCTGGGAATGGCAGGCCGAGCATTCTGTTGGGGTACCCGCATAACCTGCAGTATGACAGGAGGCACAGTCAACCATGAGGTGACTTCCAGTCAGCGGAAAATTGGTCAGTGAATGATCGAAAACATCTCCGGCATCCCCGGTAGGATGGCATGCCAGACAGGCTGTACTGGCGTACACATAGCCTGTTATTCCAGAGTGTCCATCATCAGTCTCTGGATTCATGTGGCAGGTGATGCAGGTAAACTCGGCATAGTTTGACGGGTTGATATGGCATTCAGCACAAGAAGTCCACTCCCCGTTATGTTTTCCGGAATAGATTGGAAAATATGTCGCATCATGGTCAAGGAAGGCAGCGGGCATCCAGCCCGGATCGGTGGTATGGCAAGATGCACAATTCGTTGAAAAACCGCTTTGGATATGATTTGGATCCTGGGTGGATTGAAAATCTGACTGGTGGCAGAATACGCATTCCGTCGGTGTATTTTGATACGTTCCGTTTGTATGACATTGTGCACAATCGGTAATGGCATGGCCCAATGTCAATGGGAAGAAACTGTGATCCACTTTGTCTGTATTCCAGTCGATCTGGTTGATGTCGTGGCATTCGGCACAATTGGTGGAGAAGTTATTTTTAACGTGATCTGGACTGGTAGTCGACTGAAAATCCTGCAAGTGACAATTCACACAATCGTTTCCAATCCGGTCGAATCGCAAACCGGTTTCCGAGGTGTGACAATCAAAGCAACTGGCTGTAGCATGGGCACCCACGAGTGGGAATCCATTGTCAAAGTGAAGCTCGGTTATATTGTCCACCAGCCAGTTATTGGAGGTATGGCAGCGGGCGCAATCCTGACCGACGGTCTGCTGATGAATATCTGAATGGCAAGAAACACATTCAGTGCTTGCCTCTGAAAAGATCATCGAAGTGTGACAGCTCCGGCAATCGACCAGAGCATGCTGACCAGAGAGGTCAAATCTAGTGGTCTCGTGGTTGAATACCATGTCCTCGCGAAGTGGTTGCCAGCCGGACGACGTATGACAATCGGAACAATTAATGGCAAAATGCTCACCATGTGGTGACTGGCCAAACAAAGTTAAAGCCAAGAGTAAAAACAGTCCTATTTGTGGCAGTCTATACACGCAAACTGTTCGATCTTATATAGCACAAAAGTTACATCATTTTCAGTCACCTTTTGGTGACATTCATCACACGAGATTTCAGCATGTTTGCCTTCCAACGGGAAGGCCGTTTTGTCATGGTCAAAATGGTCCGCTGTCCATCCATCAAATCCGTGACACCGAGCACAATCTGTTATCCCGTTTTGGTCAAACTGTCGGTCATGTACGTTATCATGACAAGCCATACAGGATGCATCCAAATCTACAAATTTCCCATACGTGAATCCAGGTTCAGGTATGTGACATGCTCGACATTTTTGCTGAACATGGATTCCAAGCAGCTGAAACGGTGTTTGGTCATGGTCGAATCGGCTGTCCTGCCAACGTGAGGTCAAATGGCATTGGTCACATCGATTCTCTGGATAGTATTTCAGCGGAATTTGCCCGTTGTGGACATCCTCATGACAGTCGACACACTGGTTGCCCAGGTCGCGGAACGTCCATTTGTCCTTTTTCAAATGACAGGCAAAACATGGTGTAGCGAGATGCGCACCATCCAGTGGAAAGGCTGACCTGGCATGGTCCTCCGGCGAATAGAGGCTCCCGGCAAAACCCTGAACCGAATGACAGTCTGCACAGTCTCGGACGGGCTGTTTTTGAGCGAATTGACCTTCATGATAATCCGTATGGCAAGATGCACACGTATTGTGTGGCAATGGGTCAAGAAGGCTTTCTTTGTGACAATTCCGGCAGTCGACTTGCTGGTGTTTTCCAAGCAGAGCAAATTCCGTTCGGTCATGGTCAAAGTTATCCAGGTTACTGATCGAGGAAAATGATTCCTCCTGGTGACAATCCACACAATTGGATCCAAATCGACCTTCATGGACGTCTTCATGACACTGTTTGCAATCCGTGGTAAGGATGCCCGTTCGATCGGTAAAAATGGTACGGGGGGATGTGTCAAACCGATGGCAGGTTGAACAATCAATGTGCTGGTGTTTTCCTTTGAGGGGGAAGCTTGTGCGGGAATGATTAAATCGACCCCGGCCTCGGAATTCAGCAAATCCTTGTTCGGTATGGCATTCGTCACAGTGTTGGAGCAACTTGTTTTGGTGGGGATCGGTATGGCAGCTGCTGCACTCAGAAAATGATACCTCGGTAAATCGCTGAAATTTCTTGCCCTCGCGAATTTCCTCCTTATGGCACTCCTTGCAGTCGACCTGGCGGTGTTTGCCAATCAATGTAAAGTCGGCTTTGTTATGATCGAATTTAGTAGCAGGAGAAAAGGCCTCCGTTGTATGGCAGGATGCACAATCGGTACCCAAAGTCCGTTGATGCGAATCCTCATGACAGGCCGCACAATCCTGAGGTAGGCCCAGAAATGTGTTTTTTCGAGATCGGATGTCCCTGTTGCCAATAAGATCGGGCTTGTGACAATCCCGGCAATCGATCTTTTTATGAGATTCGGTAAGCTCGTAGCCAGTTAGTTTATGATCGAAGGTTTTCTGATCAAACCGGACCATTTCAAACGAACGGCCATGGTGTTCGCTATGGCAAGACGCACATTCTTTTCCTTTGACCTCTCGAGATCCGTGATATCCTTTTTTGGCTTGGATGCGCGATCGAAGGTCCTTGTGGCATTCAAGGCACTTTTCATTAGACACCTTATCACCGAGGACATGGCATTTTGTACAATTGCGAATACCTTCCAAATCAGCATGTGAGCGGGTTAATTCACCGGGTGACAGCTGTCCATTGACATCCAGAGATGCCACGAGAAAAAAGCTGAAGAGTATGAATCTGACCCAATGCATGGAATGCGATTAATTGTGTTTTTTTACGGTGTAGCCAAACCGTTTGGTGATCTCCACCCCTGTCTTTTGTAAAAATTGAGTAGGCAATTCACCTCCGGCAAAAATAAAAACCTGGTCATTCGGAACTGCATATTCTCTTTGATCAGACTCATTCATCAGGACCACTTCGCCATGTGCAATCTTAACTGGATTGGTTAAAAAAGCACAATCCAGTTTTTGTTCCTCAATGGCTGCCAGAATCTTTTCACGGTTTTTTGGTTTGATCCGACTAAATGCATCTTTCCGGTAAGATAGGGTGACCTTATTCTCTTCCATCAGAGAGAGTGCTGCTTCAATAGCCGAGTCACCGCCTCCAATCACCATGATATTTTTTTCACGGATCAGCTCGGGTTCGAGCAGGCGATAAGCTACTTTTTCGGAGTCTTCACCTGGTACACCCAATTTCCGGGGACTTCCCCTTCGACCGATAGCCAGCAGAACGCGTTTGGTCAGGAAAATCTCGCCACTTTTAATTTCGACCTCAAACCCTTTTTTGGTCATTCGGATTTCTTCCACCTTGGCGTGTTCCCTGATTTGGATCTTGTTTTTTGAGAGAACCTCGTTCCACAAATCCAGGAGTTCGGATTTGCTTGTGTCAAATAATTTGACCTTCCCATGAAGAGGCAAATCCATTGGGGCAGTCATGACAATCTTGGAGCGTGGAAACGTAAAGACAGTGCCACCTAAAGAATCTTGTTCCAGGGTCAAAACATTCAGCTTGTGTTTGGTGGCGGTGAGTGTTGCCGAAATACCAGCCGGACCAGCTCCGACGATGACCAAATCCAAAGTGGATGGATCCTTTGGGATGCCTGAACGGATCATGCTTTCCACAGCACCTTGTCCTTGCTCGACGCTGTTCTTGATCAGGCCCATACCGCCAAGTTCACCAGCAATGTAAATGCCTGGCACATTCGATTCGAAATCAGGATTGACATGTGGTAGGTCAACTCCTCGTTTCTCCGTGCCGATCACCAGTGAGATGGCCTCGACCGGGCAGCTGTGAAAACATGCTCCATGACCGACACAATGAGATGCATTCACCAAGGAGGCTTTGCCTCGGATCAGTCCCAGGATATCTTGTTCCGGACATGCAGCAACACAGGCAGCACTGCCGATGCACGTATTTAAATCGATCACTGGATGCAAGGACACAGGTTCATATAATCCGTCCTGTTTGGCCTGCTCGACTTTCGCTTCCACAACTTCGGATGCCTGTTTCAATTTTCGCAAGTAGATGATGACAATGACCGCGCAAAGCAGAAAAACAGTACCGTAAATCAGAATCTCTTCCATATCGATAAGCAGCAGGTTAGAAGATCCATCGATATCCGAATAAAAGGGTAACGATGACGTGAACGACCATGATGATCAGCATGATCAGCGCGAAGGGCAAGTGGGCTACATGCCAGTATTTGAAGAGCATGACCATCGTCTGTAATCGCTCAATACGATGATTCATTACCATTTCACTACGGATAATACCGGTGACCGCCTTCATAGCAGTCCGCTCCAATCCTGATTCGTTCATGATGGATTTTGCCCGCGACAATCGACGTCGGTCTTCCCAATGCGTTTTCCAATAGCGCGCCAATGGGTTTCCAGAGGACAACGGCGTGCTCTGGATGGTATTCATTAATTGATCAATACGTTGATCTGCAAGATGGTATTTGTCCCGCAAGGTGCCTGCCAGGTCCAGTTGGAGGCCACGAATTTCTTCCAGTGACAATTCCCGCCCTTCGATGGTGCGGGGAATCTGAATATAAATGAATCGGCCAATAACTCCAGAAGCAACAACTGCCACCATACTCCAAAAGCTGATGGATACAATTCCTCCAAATTTGAAGGCCGTATGAAACAAAATCATAATCGGTCCGACAGTGCAGAGAAAAATGTGAAACTCCAACCAGTATTTTAACCTGCCGAATCGGGATAAAAACTGATAACGTTTGCGGGCGATATACCCAAAAACACCGATGAGGATGAGCAATGTGCCTACAATACCCAGGCCATGGCCAAACGCGCCAGAAGGTTTGAACCAGTCGTGTTTAGGATGATAGAAACGTTCTTCAAGAGAAGTATTGTAATACTGGAACCCATTGATTGCCAGATAAAACGTAACAATGACAACGATTGCAACCAAACTGGAAATGTATAGACGATGCACCAATGGAGACATACAGAAATGGGGCTTTGACCAGTCCTAAAGATAACGGATTCAAAAAAGTGATTCCAAGAAGATGAATGTTTGCAAGTTGGTGATTTATGTCATCATCCGGCCTTGTTTCACCCGGAAATAAGTGTTGGGCATTTTTTGTCTCCAAGATTTTTCAAATCTATTTTCAAGCTTATCGTATGGATTTGAGCCATTCCGTGGATTTCACGACTGATTGTTATTGCTGCGCCCTATTTTCGCCTTCTATGGTGCATTCGCAAAAACTTGTCATTTTCTCTCTAGCTGTTTGCCTGGCTCATTCAGTGTCAGCTCAGGTCTTGAATGTGGACCAGGGCAATGACGATGCTGCGATTATCGAGCGGATGATCACCAAGACTGGACAACGAGGTTTGGTGACTTCTGGCCTCTATCCTCTTAATCAGGATGCAGTCACAGCATTGGCGATCCAATTCGAAGACTTGCCTGTACCCATCAGTGTCCAGGATCGTCTTGACCTCTTCGAGATCTACAAAGACAACAACGAGTGGTTGGTCCAGCCCGGAGCATATGAAGGGTTTACAAAGCAACGAGCAGATATCCGGTATACCGATTATGAGGGTCGGGAGAAAACCAGTCATAGCCATGTGGTTGCGAGTACCGAACATGAACGCTATGTGCTCAGTCGAAAACCAGTATTAACTCACTTTTTCAAGACGCCTGCAAATCTTTGGGAAACCCAGACGCCCTCATTTTATGTCAAGGTCAATCCATTGCTTCGTCTGCAGTTGAACCGCTCTTTTGATGAAGGTTATTTCTTTGCCAACCAAAGGGGCATTCGTATCCGAGGTGGAGTGGATGAACGGATTTATTTTTCGACCGAGATCCTGGAATCCCAAGCTCGATTTCCTGCATACGTTCGTGATTACACGAAATATCATCGTGCCTTGCCAGGTAATGGGTTGTATAAAACGTACACCAGTTCTGTACTGGATATCGAAAATGGGGTCGATTATCTCAATGCGCAGGGGTATGTGGGTTTTCGCATCATTCCGCACATCCACGCTCAATTCGGACATGGACGGCATTTTATCGGACAAGGATATCGTTCATTGTTATTGTCCGATTTTTCGAACAATTACTTCTACCTCAAGCTCCTAACACGCGTCGGCCGATTCACCTATCAAAATATTTTTGCTGAATTGGCGTCTTCATCGGCGAATGGCATCGGGGGCGATAATCTGGTCCCTAAAAAATATATGGCTGCACATTATCTCGGCGTGGATGTGTCGAATACAGTCCATATCGGTTTATTCGAATCGGTTATCTATAATCGTTCGAAACAGTTTGAATTGCAATATCTCAATCCGGTGATTTTATATCGCAGTGTGGAACATTTGACTGGAAGTCCAGACAATGTGCTGGTCGGCATGCAGGCAGACTGGCGATTCCTGAAAAAGTTTCAGCTTTACGGGCAATTCATCCTGGACGAATTCAAATTCAAGGAAATCTTTCTTGACAATCAGGGATGGTGGGCAAATAAATATGGATTTCAGACAGGCTTAAAAGCGATTGATGTTGCTGGAGTTGATCATTTAGATATCCAGGTGGAGTACAACCAGGTCAGGCCCTATACCTATCAGCATTTTGATAGCCTGAGCAATTACACACATTATAATATGCCCCTGGCGCATCCACTGGGTGCAAACTTCAAAGAATGGGTATTCCGCGCTCGCTATCAACCTGCAAAAAAGTGGGTTCTTGAAGGGCGACTAATCAAGGCAACCACGGGGAGGGATGAAAAAGGTTTGAATTACGGGAGCGATATTTTGCGAAATTATACCAGCCGGATTGGCGATTACATGAATACAACAGGCCAAGGGGTGAAAACCGAGATTCTTCTTGGAGGACTGGATGCAACCTATGAGCTATTTTATCATTTTTATCTCCAGGCATCCTGGTTTGTCCGGCAAGAGCAGACCCCGTCTGGTACACAATCGGTTCAAATGATTGGTGGTGGCGTGCGTTGGAATATTCCGGATGTGCGAATGGATTTTTGAATATGGCCAAAGAAACCAACAAGCTGTTGCTAGCGCTGGAGCAGCGAATCCTCGTTTTGGATGGCGCCATGGGCACTATGATCCAGCGACATAAGCTGGAGGAGGCTGGCTATCGAGGTGAACGATTTCGCGATTGGGATCGCGATTTGAAAGGCAACAATGACTTGCTTTGTCTGACCCAACCGGATCTCATCCGCAGTATACATCGGGAATATCTCCTGGCAGGCGCTGATATCCTGGAGACCAATACATTCAATGCCAATGCGATTTCACTTGCAGACTATGGCATGGAGCACCTCGCTTATGAAATGAATGTGGAAGCCGCACGTTTGGCCAGGGAGGCGACAACGGAGGCCAATGAAGCGAGCCCAGGTAAGCCGCGTTTCGTTGCCGGAGCAATCGGCCCCACAAATCGGACACTTTCCCTCTCACCAGATGTCAATGATCCGGGATTCCGGGCATTGACCTTTGATGAGCTTCGGTTGGCGTATTATGATCAGGCCAGAGGATTAATGGATGGTGGGGTGGACCTGCTCCTCATCGAAACCATTTTCGATACACTGAACGCAAAGGCTGCCATTTTCGCCATTGACCAACTCTTCGATGAACGGGATGTGACTCTTCCGCTCATGATATCAGGCACGATCACCGATGCCAGTGGACGGACGTTGAGCGGGCAAACTGTAGAGGCATTCTGGATTTCGGTCCAGCATGCCCGGCCATTTTGCATTGGATTGAATTGTGCCCTTGGTGCAGCGGAGATGCGTCCGTATTTGGAGGAATTAAGCCGGATCGCTGACTGTTACGTACATGCCTATCCCAATGCTGGCCTACCCAATGAAATGGGAGAGTACGATCAAACCCCCCACCAGATGTGTGGCTTTATCGACGACTTTGTGTCCAGTGGTCTGGTCAATATTGTCGGTGGATGTTGCGGTACAACACCCGAACATATCCAACATATGGCCGAGCACGTCCAGGGTGTGATACCACGAAGAAAGAGTCACCCCATTGCGTATACGCGATTAGCCGGTTTGGAGCCATTGGTTATTCGTCCGGATACAAATTTTGTCAACGTTGGGGAGCGAACAAATGTGACCGGATCCAAGAAATTTGCCCGCTTGATTCGGGAGAATAACTATACAGAAGGCCTGAACGTAGCACTTCATCAGGTGGAGGGCGGGGCCCAGATTCTGGACGTAAATATGGATGAAGGGCTGCTCGATAGTGAGGCAGCTATGGTCCGTTTCCTCAACCTGATGATGGCGGAGCCAGATATTGCCAAGCTCCCTGTCATGATCGATAGTTCCAAATGGAGCGTGATTGAAGCCGGCTTGAAATGTGTCCAGGGGAAATGTGTGGTAAATTCCATTTCAATGAAGGAGGGCATCCCTGAATTTCTTCGGCAGGCCCGTTTAGCTCGTCGTTATGGAGCGGCTGTCGTGGTTATGGCCTTCGATGAACACGGACAGGCAGACACCATAGAGCGTAAGGTGAGTATTTGTGAGCGGGCATATCGGTTGTTGATCAACAAGCTCGATTTCGCTCCTGAAGATATCATCTTCGACCCCAATATTTTTGCTGTCGCTACCGGCATCTCGGAGCACAATGAATATGCCATCAATTATATCGAAGCGACACGACAGATCAAGCAACGATGTCCCGGCGCAAAAATTAGTGGTGGAGTCAGCAACCTGTCGTTCAGTTTTCGAGGGAACAACTTGGTGCGTGAGGCGATGCATTCAGCGTTTCTCTTTCACGCCATTCGAGCAGGAATGGATATGGGTATTGTGAATCCGGGAATGATCACGGTGTATGCAGATATTCCGGAGGATCTGCTAGTGCTAGTAGAAGATGTTTTATTCAACCGACGGCCAGATGCAACTGAGCGACTCACAAATTATGCTGAAGAGCATCAGGGGGAAGCGACCGATCGCCCGGAAAAACTTTTGGAATGGCGGAGTTGGCCTATAGCTAAACGGATGGAGCATGCTCTAGTGCGCGGTATCGATGAATTTATTGAAGAAGACACAGAGGAAGCTCGCCAGGGAGTGGAGGCTGCACTCCACGTGATCGAAGGGCCGCTGATGGACGGGATGAACGTTGTCGGAGATCTCTTCGGTTCTGGGCAGATGTTTCTCCCGCAAGTGGTCAAGAGTGCGCGCGTGATGAAGAAAGCTGTGGCTTATCTCACGCCGTTTATTGAAGCGGAAAAAAAGGCTGGAGAATCGCTTTCCAAAGGCAAGGTCCTCTTGGCGACGGTAAAGGGAGATGTCCATGATATCGGCAAGAATATCGTTGGCGTTGTCCTTGGATGTAACAACTATGATATAATCGACCTTGGTGTGATGGTGCCGTTGGATAAAATCCTTCAAACGGCTGTTGACGAGCGGGTAGATGTCATTGGCCTCAGTGGATTGATCACACCATCCCTGGATGAGATGGTGTATGTGGCCCGGGAAATGGAGCGCCGGAAAATGGATCTGCCCTTGCTCATTGGCGGCGCAACAACCAGCAAAACACATACAGCAGTCAAAATTGAACCCGAGTATTCAGGACCTGTGATCCATGTGCTGGATGCGTCAAGGAGTGTGCCCGTCGTTTCGAATTTGCTGACCAAAGAGAGTGGTGTACGCGAGACACTGTTGAAGGATACGCGAGACGATTACGATCGAATCCGTGTGCATCGAGATAGCCGCCAATCCAGTCGTGATTTACTTTCTTTGGAAGACGCCCGAAAGAATGCATTCAAATCTGATTCTACAAATTATAAACCTGTTCAGCCTGCGCAACCCGGCCGTCACATTTTAGATTCATTGGATTTAACCATCCTGCGAACCTATATCGACTGGACGCCGTTCTTCCAAACCTGGCAATTATCCGGAAAATATCCAGACATCCTTCAGGATGCCGTTGTAGGTGAAGAGGCAACTCGTTTATACAATGATGCACAAGCTCTGCTCGATCAGATCATCAAGGAAAATTGGTTGACAGCCAAAGCTGTTTTTGGTCTGTATCCTGTGATTCGAAAGGACAATGATGATGTGATCATTTCTGTCGATGGGAAGGAGGTAACTGTACATTTCCTTCGTCAGCAGGTCAAGAAAGCGGATGGAATTCCAAATTATTCCCTGGGAGATTTTATTGCTCAGGGTTCTGAATACATGACCGATCATTTGGGCTTTTTTGCCGTGACTGCGGGATTGGGTATTGAGCCGTATTTGAAGAAATTCGAGGCCGATCATGATGATTATCATGCCATCCTCCTGAAGTCGCTTGCTGACCGGTTGGCTGAAGCCTGCGCGGAATGGTTGCACGAAAAGGTCAGATCCACTTATTGGGGATATGAGTCGGGAAAATCCTGGACAAACGCCGAGCTGATTGCTGAAGCGTATGAGGGTATACGTCCTGCGCCGGGCTATCCGGCCTGTCCTGAACATAGTGAAAAGAAAACCATCTGGGATATCCTGGATGTAGAATCAATAGCTGGTATATCACTGACCGAGAATTTTGCCATGTATCCGGCGGCATCCGTCAGTGGCTATTATTTCAGTCACCCGGATAGCCGGTATTTTCCCATCAGTCGGATCGGTGAAGATCAGATGGCGGATTATGCGCAACGAAAAGAATGGAGCAAGGACATCGCTCGTCGATGGTTGGCGCCATTATTATCTTGACCTCCAGAAAACACTCTCCTTGTCCAGACTCACCCCCTTACAGACCGCACTGGCCTATCTTGCTTTTGCGCTGATCTTCCGGTTCTTTTCCTTCTTCCCGACGCTCATTGATCACGATGAAAGTACCTATCTGGTCATCGCCAATGAGATCCTGAATGGGAAGCGATATTGGCTGGATATTTTTGACACAAAACCAGTAGGCATTTTCCTGCTGTATGCTGCATTTATCAAAATCGCGGGAAATTCCATTTTTTTTCTTCGGCTGCTGACCACCATTTGGATTGGCCTGACGGCATGGCTGATCCACGACATCCAGAAACGCTGGATTCCGAAGGGGCATGCACCCTGGCTTGCCGGCATGTTTTATCTGGCGATGATTTCTTTGTTTACATTTTATGGTGTCTCGCCAAATACGGAGATCTATTTTTCCTCAATGGCTATTCTTGCCATCTGGCTGAATCTGCGTTGGCCCTGGAAATGGGGGCCGATGATATTGGGTGGTTTGGCAATCGGATGTGGATTGATCATCAAGCAAGCCGTCATATTTGATGCTGTGGCGCTGGGTTTGTTTTTGTTGTGGATGATCCGTCGGGGAAATGTTGAGCCACTTTCTCGCTTGATGAAGGTGGGAGCAATGGCGTTGGTGTCATTTGTTCCACTAGGACTTGTTATGAGCTGGTATGCCCGGGAAGGTGCTTTGGACGTGTTTCTGGATCACCAGTTTTTCTTGCCAGGCAGATATCTGGATAATGCACATCGATCTTTTGCCTGGCATATGATTCCTGATTTTTTTCTCCGTTATTTTTTATTGACTGCCCTGGCTATCGTGGCTGTGGTGCGCCTTCCATTTCGACAATTTCCATTCATTGGATTTTGTCTGTTGTGGTTGTTTATGGCCTGCCTGGCTGCCATGTTGCCAAAAAATGCATTTGGCCATTATTTTATCGCACTAATCCCACCTCTCGCATGTTTGGCTTCGTTGGTCTGGCATCCGGATATCCGATTGCCAAAGTGGATGGGTTGGTTGCACAACCCGAAAGCGGGGTATGCTGTATTGATTGTATTTCTCCTATTAAATGGATTATTGCAATACAACGATTATTATTCAAAACCGGACCCTTGTTTGGAGGCATGTAAAGTAGTGGAATCTTCCGGTATAAAAAACCCGGTCATTTTCACGGGAACCTCGAATTATCAAGCTTTATATTTTATGCTTGATGTTCGTCCTCCAGTAGCTTATCCGCATCCGAGTCTGCTATTTGATGCCCGATTCAGAACGGTGATGGAAATTGATTCCACAGAGGAATTCAAGAATGTCGCCGCCGCCGAACCGGATTTCTGTTTTTTTGATTTGACTGCCCCACGGGGAGATTATGCGGATTGGTTGGAGACCTATTATTCCCCAATGGATACCCTGGGAAAGGTGGTAGTTTTTCAACGGAATGCAAATTGAAACGGTATAAAAGATTCCAGGTTCCAAGTTCCACGTTCCAAATTCTGATGAATTTTAAATTATCTATAGTTTGGCTGTTCAAGTTTCAATGTGTTGGCTCGCGCCAACCCTGTTCAAAGTTTAATGTGAAGCACCCATTACATTGAACATTGAACGTCAGAGCGCCAGCTCTGACATTAAACCTTGAACTCCCAATCGCTCCTGGAAATCTGCCAAACCCAAAATCAACCGAGAACCAGGAACGCAGGAATCAGGAATTAAATCCTGTTCATCATGAAGTTGTATTAAGCTTTGCTGAATACTGTTCAACCTGCGCTGGCACACTACTCTTCTGTAATGTCCACCATATAAAACCCGCTGTTTTTTCCACGATAAAGATCATGGACACGCCAGGCCATCCGGAACCGATATTCAGCAGGCTCAGAGGGCGTTTTTACCTGGATGGTTGTGCGCACAGTTTCTCCGGGTTGGAGAGAAATGGTCGGCCATGCCGTCAATGCAATTCCCTCTTGTTTGATCCTGTTTTCATGGATAAACAAGTATTCAAAAGAAACACGACGTTGACCACTTGTATCCCAGGAAATAAGATGATCAGTGGGATTGCTTATGGTGATTGGGAGGTCGATGATTTGACCTGAAGGATATTTTCGAGAACAAGTATCCAATTGGCACCAGATTCGGTTATAGGATCGAAAGTCATCGGCCCAACGAAATCCAATTCGTTTACCTACCGGCGTAGATTCGACAATGGTGTCTTGCCAGGATCCCTCATAGGGGTTTTCATACACAAGACAAACAGATTTTCCCTGAACATTCCTTTCAAGATCATACAAGAGATCAAATTGAGTGCCTGTATCCATTTCGGTTGTTTGGCAAAATGCGGGATTCCCAGAGTAGAATAAATACTTGCTTGGCCGTTGGTATCTATTTTCGAAAATGACTGGAACTGGACCCGCAACATCGCTGACCAGTTGAGACCATTCTTTCCAATGATGGAATTCTTGTACCTTTTTTAAGCCTATGAAATCCCAGACCAAATAGATTCTTGCTACCAGGATAATTCCGAGAGAGATCATTGACAATCGAATAGCCCAGGTTCTAGTCTTGTTCCTGTGCTGTAAATCATGATAACCCAGATATAAAAGTGGCAGAAAAACCGGGCCTGTCCAATTTGCCTCGGTGGGTTGCGTCCAACTTTGATAAAAGAAAAAGAACAGAAAACCCAGACCAACCCAACGTAAACTTTTTTCTATATCGTTTTGAGCGCGCCGGCGGAAGAGTGCAATCCAGAGTAAAATCCCAGTAAACGGCCCCCAAATGCCTAATTGACTGCCCAGGTATTCCAGGACAAATCGAAATTCCCACTTATCTCCAGCCCGGTCAACCAGGTGGTATCGGAACGAAAGCCAATCATGTTCGTATTGCCACCATAAATGAGGCAGG
>JAHEAU010000248.1 GCA_024642625.1 Lewinellaceae bacterium | reverse complement strand
TCGACGGATCACGCCCATGCGAGTAATTTCAAGCAAAGGTAGAAGGCTCCAGCAAGATCAGATGTCTTCAGGCTTACTTTGATAAATTTCCTCAATTTTGCCCCGTATTCAAATAATATGTCCAATCTTTTCCTGGATATTCCTCTAAGGAGTAGATATCTGGATTATTTCATTCCTCGTAACGCCTTGTTGCGGTCTGTTGTCGGAATCCTTCCACGATTCAATGGAGCAGTCCTTGATGTTGGTTGTGGAAGTATGCCATATCGCCCAATGATTCTTGACTCCAAATTGGTGGTTTCCTATACTGGCCTGGACATTCAACAGGCATTGGCATATGATGGTACGCCTCCTGATCTGATATGGGATGGAGTAACCATGCCGATTGCTGATGACACTTTTGATTGTGCATTGTCTACCGAAGTATTGGAACATATCCAAGATCCGGGTCCATTCTTGAATGAAACCTTCAGAGTATTAAAACCGGGAGGCATCTATTATTTCACAGTCCCGTTTATCTGGCCACTTCACGAAGTACCACATGATGCGTACCGGTATACACCGTTTTCTATTCAGCAAATCATGAAAAATGCTGGTTTTAAAGTCATAGAGTTAAGGCCTTTGGGCGGCTGGAATGCATCCTTGGGCCAAATGTTAGCGTTATGGATTCGAAGAAGTATCCAGAATGCATTCTTGAAAAAGGCGATAAGTATACTGGCTATGCCACTGATTTGGTATCTGGCTAAATCGGATCGAATTCCCGATCATTTTGTGGAAAGCCAAATGATTACAGGACTTTGGGGATTGGTTCAAAAACCTGTACACGAATGAAAATACTGGTTTTTGTTCGTGAGTTCGCTGCGCCTACACTCACCTTTGTTTATAATGAGATCCAGGCCATGTCAACCCGACATGACGTGTTGGTGATGACAACGGAAAGAACAAATGAGGATCGGTTCCCTTTTCCGAATGTCCAGGTTGTTCCATTACATGAGAATCGCTTTATTGCTAAACAGATCCGCCGTTTCCAGGATGATAATTGGGGGTTGGCCTTTAAAAGTAGTCGGATTCGACGTGCTATTTCGGATGCAGTTCGAAGGTTTGAGCCTGATTTGATTCATGTTCACTTTGGCGGACAAGGATGGATATTTCTCTCCAATTGGCCTGAAGGAAACATTCCCGTGGTCCTCAGTTTTCATGGGTATGATGCATCTATGAAACTCCGTTCGGCTCGATATCGAAATCAATGCAGATCCGTATTGAATCGACGTGATGTCACTCCGATTTTTGTCTCGTTGAACATGGCCTCCAGAATGGAAGAGGCGATTGGACCCATACCTGATCACGAAATATTGTATTACGGCACAGATCTGGACTTTTTCAAAAGGACAACCCCAGCTTCCAAGCGTGATCAATACACTCATTTCCTTCAGGTATCTTCGTTCACTGCAAAAAAGGGACATACCTATACGATTCAAGCCTTTGCTAGATTTATAGCTCAATTGCCTGAAGATAAACCAGCATATTTGACACTCGCAGGAGATGGACCTACCTTGCAGGCATGTAAATCTCTTGTTGCTTTGTTGGGTCTGGATCACCTGGTTGAATTTCGAGGCCTGGTTACGCCATTAGAAAGCAAGGAGCTAATGGAATCTGCTCAAGTATTCGTACATCATTCGGTGACACCAGAAGACTCTGGCGATCAAGAGGGCATTCCGAATGCGATTATGGAAGCGATGGCGATGGAGTTGCCTATAGTGTCAACCTTTCATTCAGGTATTCCGGAGTTGGTGGAAAATGAAGTAAATGGCATCCTGATAAAAGAACGGGACATAGAAAGCTATACAAGTGCTTTGCATAGAATTGCAGATTGGCAACTGCAGCAGCAAAATCGAGAAAAAGTTCAGTCCCTGTTTTCTAAAAAGGGCCATCTGGACAAATTGGATGAAATTTATAAGTCCCAGATAAACAGAATCGGAACAATCTGATATGCAACCACTCCTCTTCACAATTGTCGGCACACGTCCTAACTTCATCAAAGTGACCCAATTTGATCGGGTTTTCCGAAAGGCTGGTTTTCGGCACGAATTGATCCATACCGGTCAGCATTATGATCTCAATATGGCCGGAGTGTTTTTCCGCCAATTTGATCTCGAGCCTGACCATCGACTGGAATTAACGCATGCTAGTCCAACAGGTCAGATGGCTGATATCCTGCTTGGACTGGAATCATTATTTCTCAAGCACAAACCAGCAATGGTCTTGGTACCAGGCGATGTCAATTCGACACTTGCTGCAGCCCTTGCTGCAAATAAATGCGGAATACCCATCGCTCATATCGAATCCGGACTTCGTTCAGAAGACAAAGGGATGCCCGAAGAGCACAACCGGATTTTGACGGATCATATATCCGACCTCCTCTTTATCACTGAACAAAGCGGGATTGATAATCTGGCAAAAGAAAACATTCGGCCAGACCGCATTCACATGGTCGGAAATACCATGATCGATACATTGGTCGGATTCGAAGGCCGTATTGATGCATCGCCAATAATGGAAGACCTCGGCCTCCAGAATGGTCATTATCTTCTAATGACTATGCATCGACCAGCAACGGTGGATGACAAGGATGCAATGGTACAATTGACCAGGTTGATTAAATCGATGAGTCAATTTGGTCGGATTATCTTCCCAATGCATCCTCGCACCAGAAAGCGATTGGAGGGTTTTGGTCTGGATAAAGAATGGGATTCGATTGAGTTCCTAACCCTGCTGGAACCACTTGGCTATTTCGCATTTCAGAAATTGATCAAACATGCTCTTGTAGTCGTTACGGATAGCGGTGGCATTCAGGAGGAGACAACGTTTCGGCAAGTGCCATGTTTGACTCTAAGACCGAATACAGAACGGCCTTCCACATTAAATCCGGGATCAAATACACTGGTTCCGTTTGACATTTCAGCTATTACGTCTTTTCTCCAGCAAATTAAGCAAGGGACATATAAGAAGGGTGATATCCCTCCAATGTGGGATGGGCAGGCATCTGAACGGATAGCAGAGGTTATAAAAAGGAGACTTGACGCATGACCAAACGTATCCTTTTTTATACCAAAATCGATTTTAGTGCCCCTGCAACTGGTGGGCTGTTTCGCAAGGTTAAAGCGCAAGCAAAGGCTCTTGCCGCTCGCCCTGATCTCGAAGTTGACCTATTCTATATCCATGGTCTTGAGGCAGTTTGGGAGCGTTATGATGGACAGATCGTGCGCCAGTCCTTCCTCTCTCCGCGTGCTAGAGCATGGTATACGAATATTGGTGTTTTCTCAACTATTGGAGCAAACAATTACCAGGTTGTCTATATCCGGCATTTTCTTCTAAATCCGGTGTTTGTTGGTCATTTGAAGATGTGGCGTGGTAAGGGCACTGACCGACGGATCCTTCTGGAGTTGCCCACCTATCCCTACCGACCTGAATTTCGAGATGCTCCACGCTCAGTGCGTCTGCAGGTTTTATTGGATCACTGGACGTTTCACTGGTTACCAGCTGTCGTCGACCGGGTAGTAACATTCTCCAGGCAGGATTCAATACGTGGAATAAAAACCATTCAAACCGATAATGGTGTTGATCCAGAAACGATTACCGCGATCAAGCAAGCACCTCCCGCTAATCCCTTTCGGATACTGGGACTTGCCAACCTCAATATTTGGCATGGATATGATCGAATGATCCGTGGAATGGCAGAGTGGTCAAATTCGAAAGACCTTAACAAAATTCACTTTGATATTGCTGGATCCGGGAAAGAGGAACAAAATCTAAGAAATCTGGTTGATGATCTGAATGTCAACCATTTGGTTACATTTCATGGGTTTCTCCAAGGCGATGAACTAGATCGGTTGATTGCCAAGTGTCATGTCGGACTGGCTAGTTTGGGTATGCACCGAACTGGGGTGGCAGACGGGCAAACAACAACTCTGAAAGCGCGCGAATTTGCAGCGCGCGGATTGCCTTTCATCCTTGGGTATACAGATCACGATTTTGGACCAAACTATTCATTTTGTCGAATAGAACGTGCTGATGAAAGTCCGATTGATCCTGAGACTATAAGACAGTTTTACAAACACATCATCGAATTGGATCCGCAATACTTTGCTTCCATGCGCCAGGATGCAAGTAGCCGCTTATCCTGGCAGGCTAAGTTGTCCCCAGTGATCGAGTATCTAAACGACTCAATAGGTTAGTTTCGCTTTTTTCGAGTTATTGGTTTTTCTTTCTTGTCCGAGTTATCTTCAATCAGAACGACAGGCTCCGGAAATTGTCCATTTCTAAACCACTGAAATAGTCCTGCTATCAACACAAGTAAACCCAGTAAAGAACCGGCCAATGCTACTTTTTGCCCTGTATAAACAGATCGGGGATGGAAGATCATTTGGATCTCCTGGTTCTTGCCTGCAGGCACCTTGACACCACGAAGCAAGTAGTCCACTTTAATGAAATCTGAAAAAGGCTCTCCATTTAGATAGAGTTGCCATCCTTTGGATGGAGGATAGTAAACCTCTGAGAAAACGATAAATCCTTCTTGGCCCGTTGAATATTGATAGGTCAGGGTGTCCGGGTGATAGTGTGTAAGTTTGACGGATCTAAATGAATCAACATTGTAAGTTGTTGGCCATCCATCAGGTAGGTTGCTCGTTTGTAAGACGGCAGTTGTTTGAAGAGGGGCGGTACCGATATCCGCAAGTTCCGTATCGGCATCTTCAACTGTTTTGAGGGTTTGTACAAACCAGGCATTGCCAAAAGGATGGTCTAAGGGGACAGGGATGGTCCGATTCTCTTGTGGCTGAATGATATATTTAGTGTTCAGCATCCGAAGAATGTCCAGATGTTGACCAGGATTGTTCAGATAGGTTTCAACCAACTCTTGATATCGCATCAACTTGGCCGCATGATACCCTCCAAGGCTCTTGTGGAAGAGGCTGGTCTTGGCATTGGTAAAGGGATTGGAGGTCATGTCAAGGAC
>JAHEAU010000039.1 GCA_024642625.1 Lewinellaceae bacterium | reverse complement strand
CTCCTGCAATAAGTTTCTGTTTACAACGGTTATTGGCATGATGACTCCCCGGATACTAAATATCTTATTCTGCTTTTCTTTTTTCATGCCTGTGACACAAGCACAGGTCAAAGAATCTGCGTCAGAAGGCCCTGCCTCTTCTCCCGAACAATATGAAGCCAGGTATCGAGAACGGATCAAATTGTCCGAGATTGGTGGTGTCTACATTCCGGTTGATCTGGAGGATGCATATCAACAATTGGCCCGATTGGCACCTCCGGAGTCGTTAGCCTTTTTTCGGGAGCAATCTGAAGATGAGGTGGTTGAAAAATTATTCCCCAAACTTGGCAGGTGGATCATTCTCAATTGGGGGTTTGAAGGTGGTAGCCGAATGTCACATTCTTTGCGCGAGCTGGGTGTTTTTGCTCCAGAAGATATGAGTCGGTTGATCATGCGAAGTTGGCATCGCCATCTCAATGGAAATCCAATTGATCTTGATGGTCAGATCGCACTTATTCAGGAACGTGTTCGCCAAGAGCAAATTGAGCGAAAGAAGCAAAGAAAGGTCATTCAAGAAACCCGAAGGAAGGTAGATCCTGCGACTCACGGCCAGTGACGCAATGAATTTTCAGGGTCTTTAGCCTACAAACTCATTTTCTTTACCTTTGCCCCCCACCGGAATAGCTATCCGACTAAATCCACCATTGAGCATGGGTAAAAACCTTCTGATCGTCGAGTCGCCGGCCAAAGCCAAAACCATTGAAAAATATCTGGGATCTGACTTCACTGTCAAATCCAGTTATGGTCATATCCGCGATTTAGACAAAGGGGACAAAGGAGTCGATGTCGAAAAGGCCTTTTCTCCTCATTATATCATCACACCAGATAAGCAAAAAGTAGTCAAGGAACTCAAGTCCTTGGTGAAGAAGGCAGAGGAGGTATGGCTCGCAACTGACGAAGATCGCGAAGGGGAAGCCATTTCCTGGCACCTGTGCGAAGTCCTTGGTCTTGATGCCAAGACAACGAAGCGCATAGTCTTTCACGAGATTACCAAGCCTGCTATTCAAAAGGCGATCAAGGAGCCACGGACCGTTGACTTGCATCTTGTAGATGCCCAGCAAGCGCGTCGAATTTTAGACCGTCTTGTTGGTTTTGAACTTTCCGAATTACTCTGGAAAAAGGTCCGAGGAAAGCTTTCAGCTGGTCGTGTTCAATCCGTCGCTGTTAAATTGATTGTCGATCGGGATCGCGAAATCCAGCAATTCGAAACTGCCGCTTTCTGGCGTGTGGTTGCAGAATTTACTGTTAAAGATGCTGATGGACGTGAGGCCATACTCAAAGCGGAGTTGCCCGGTCGATTAAGTGACCTGAACGAAGCAAGGACTTATTTGGAGGGCGCGTTGAAATCGACATTTACGATTACAGACATAGATGTTTCGCCGTTAAAGAAAAAACCTGCGCCTCCGTTCAACACCTCGACCCTCCAACAGGAAGCGAGTCGGAAACTCGGCTTTTCGGTACAGCGTACCATGAGTACAGCACAAAAGCTTTACGAATCGGGACACATCACCTATATGCGTACAGACTCACTCAACCTGAGTACAACGGCTATAGCCGCTATGGCCCAGGAGATTGAATCTGCCTACGGGAAGGAATACGTTCACACCCGTACATTCAAAAGCAAGGGCGCAAATACGCAAGAAGCACACGAAGCTATCCGCCCGACCTATATGGATCGACGGACAGTGCCGGGCGACCGTGACCTCGCCAGACTTTACGAACTGATCTGGAAACGCTCATTGGCCTCTCAAATGGCAGAAGCCAGGTTGGAAAAGACGACCGTAACTATTGATGTTTCCGGCAATCCTGGCCAGCCACTTCAAGCCGTTGGCGAAGTCCTCAAATTTGATGGTTTCCTGAAGGTCTATCTCGAAGGTCGGGATGATGAAGATGAAGATGAGGCAAAAGGCATATTACCACCCTTGTCAACCGGTCAGAAATTGACTATGTCCTCCATGATGGCACAGGAACGTTTCACTCGTCCTCCGGCGCGATTTACGGAAGCCAGTCTGGTAAAGAAAATGGAAGAATTGGGTATTGGGCGGCCATCCACATATGCACCGACGATCTCCAAAATCACTGAACCCGGCCGCGGATATGTGGTCAAGGAAACACGTGATGGCACGCCCCGGGATTACCAGGTATTGGAAATCATCAATGGTGCTATCGCTGGTAAAACCATGACCGAAAATACGGGTGCCGCAAAAAATCATCTTTTCCCGACCGATATGGGCATACTGGTTACTGATTTCCTGGACGAACATTTTGAAGGGATCATGAACTATCAGTTTACGGCTGACTGCGAGAAGCAATTTGATGATATCGCTGAAGGAAATCTTTTGTGGACCAAGATGTTGGGTGGATTTTATACCCCCTTTCACACCCAAGTAGAATTAACGCAATCAGAAGCTGATCGAGCCAGTGGAGAGCGAATTTTGGGTATTGATCCGGTCTCTGGACGAACCGTTTTGACCCGAATGTCCCGATTTGGCCCAGTAGTCCAAATCGGAAAACCGGAAGAATTGAAGGAAGACGAAAAACCGGTATATGCAAATCTGAATGCCGGCCAATCCATGACCTCTATTGAAATCGGGGATGCTCTGGAACTTTTCAAATTACCCAGGGATCTCGGCGAACATGCTGGCAAGCCAGTTATCATTGGTGCCGGACGATATGGGCCATATGTCAAATATGGTGATCAATTCATTTCACTGCCAAAGGGTGAGGACCCGATGGCTGTCGATATAGACAGGGCTTTAGAACTCATCAAGGAAAAGGAAGTTGCAGATGCCCCACTGACAACGTGGAAAGGTGAACCTGTCACTCGGGGAAAGGGCCGGTTTGGGCCATTTGTCAAGTGGAAATCCACCTATGCCAATGTGCCGGTACGCATTGATTTTGACAACCTGACTCCAGAGCAGGCAATTGAACTACTGGAGGCCAAGGTTGCCAAGGAAGCCAATCGATATATCCATCATTGGGACAAGGAGAAAATCTCCGTTGAGAATGGTCGATGGGGACCATTTATCAAGTTCAAGAAAAAGAACTTCAAACTGCCCAACGGTGAGAATGGTAAAATGACTCAGGAAGAGGCGGCGCTGCTATCACTTGATGATGTCAAGAAAATCATCAATGACCAGGAACCGGGTGCAATTAAATAATTGCTTCGCTTAATGCCTTCCAGGTAACGACTCAATAATGAGTTTTGCCGCTTCGGTGGATGCATCCTGGGGGCCCAATTGACTCCGCAAGGTGGCATAGCCCTCCATCATGGTGGCTCTGCCGTCTGGATTGAGCAATTGCTGGAATGCGTCATCCAATTTGTCGATGGTGAGGTCGTTCTGGATCAATTCCTTCACCAGTGGTTTGTCCAATAACAAATTGACCAGGGAAATATAATCGAGCTTGACCAGACGTTTGGCAATCCAGAAGGAAATGGCACTTCCCTTATAGGCCACGACCTGCGGTACATTGAACAAGGCTGTTTCCAATGTGGCTGTCCCGGAAGTCACTATGGCTGCATGTGCCTGCGAAAGCAGTTGGTAGGTTTTTGCCCGGATGCTGTGTAACGAAGGATATTTTGCAAGAATTTGGGCATATGCATCTGAAGACAAACCTGGTGCTTCCGCAATAACCCAGGCGTAATCCGGATAACGTCGAGCCAGACCGGCCATCAACGGGAGCATATTTTCCACTTCCTGACGGCGGCTGCCCGGCAGCAAGGCAACAATTTTCTGATCGGGATGAAGCTGCAGTTCTTTGCGGATATTGCTTGTAGACACATGCCGATTTACAACTTCTACAAGCGGATGGCCTACGTAATGAGCCACAACCCCTTCACTGGCAAAAAAATCTTCCTCGAAAGGCAGAATAACCAAGAGTTCGTCAACAAATTGGCGAATGATCTTGATCCGACTTTTATGCCAGGCCCACAGTTGCGGACTGATATAATAGATCGTCTTCATGTTATGGGCATGAGCCCAGGGCACCAGGCGCAAATTGAATCCCGGATAATCGACAAAAATGATGGCATCAGGTTGAAATGCAAGAATATCTCGTTTTGCAAACCGAAGATTTCCCAGGATGGTCGGCAAATTGCGAATCACCTCTACAAAGCCCATGAAGGCAAGCTCCCGATAATGTTTTACAATGTCACATCCCGCTTCTTCCATCAGATCACCGCCCCATCCACGAATCTCCAATGTCGAATCTTGCAAAAGCAAGGCGCGAATCAAATTTGCGGCGTGCATGTCACCCGAAGCCTCACCGGCAATGATATAAATTCGACTAGCCACTGGTCAATCTATCAAACCGGAACCATAGTAGACTACCCAGGCTATGGCCATCAGGACCGTCATCAGAACAACTCCTCGCAGACTTGCCAACTTCCGATAATGATTGAAGCGTTTGAAGGGTATCAAATTCAGGCATATGACTAAGAGAAGCAGGGTCCGTTCACGGATAGGCAAGTCCATTCCCATGGGATCAAGAGCTACCCATATCTGATTGACGAGCCAAAGGAGAATGAGTCCGGTCAGAGGAAATGCAGTGCCCAATAACAGTCCCCAAGTGATTGAATTTCGTTGAAACATTCGTTTAGCGTTGTAGGTGAGATAGTTCGGGAATTGCAGCACGGGTCGTGAGGTCATGCCCGGAAGGGACTATAGAGATATAACCATTTTCCAACGCATGTACATCTGTATCCGTATCGAGATCATGATTGACAAATTCTCCTGTCAGCCAATAATAGGTTTGCCCACGAGGATCTTTAGCCTCCTGAAATTCTTCAATCCAACGGGCATCTGCCTGTCGACAAACCTTCACCCCTTTGATGTCGTGGCCACTTGGAATATTTACATTCAGTAGCAAGGTGTTTGCTGGTGGATTAGCCAAGACCTGGTTGACCATGTCCTTGATATAGGGCTTGGCCGGTTCGAAATCAGCATCAAAACCATATTCCAAAAGGCTAAAGCCAAATGAAAATATCCCTTCCAGAGAAGCCTCCATCGCAGCGGACAGGGTACCTGAATAAATGATATTGATGGAGGCATTCGATCCATGATTGATGCCGGAAACACAGAGATCGATCTGCTCATTTTTGAGGACAACATGTTTGGCCAATTTCACACAATCGACAGGTGTCCCCGAACATTCCCAGGCTTCGATGCCCGGAAAGACGTCCACTTTGTGAATGCGCAGCGGATCGTTCATCGTGATGGCATGTCCCATACCGGACTGTGGCGAATCGGGGGCTACAACAACGACCCGACCGATGCTCGACATGACGTCGACCAGTGCCCGAATGCCCGGGGCGGTAATTCCGTCATCATTGGTTACCAGAATAAGAGGTTTCTTCATTGGGCTAAAGGTACAATCTCCGAGCAAGTCCACTGGGGTCATTCGTGATTCAGAACCTCGGAATCACCTTCAGAATGTACTTTTGTGACATGGCCGGAAAAAATGGGTATTTGGACATATTGAAGGACCTCAAGAAGGGGCAATATGCGCCGTTGTACCTGTTTCATGGCGAAGAGTCTTATTTTATTGATGAGTTGGCGCATTACATTGAACATCATGCGCTATCGGAATCAGATCAGGCGTTCAATCAGATGATCGTCTATGGACGTGATGTCGATGCTACTACCTTGCGGGACATGGCTTCCAGAGTACCCATGATGGCTCCTCGGCAGGTGATCATTGTTCGTGAGGCGCAGGATATGAAGACCTTCACCGATTTGGAGGCATATATACAACGACCGGTGCCGACTACAGTTCTCGTTTTGTGTCATAAACACAAAAAGATAGATGGCCGGTCCAAGATGGCCAAAGCTCTCTTGCAACAAGGTGTTGTCTTCGAAAGCAAGCAGCTGTATGATAATCAGGTGCCCGGTTGGATCACAGATTGGTGTCGCCATCAAGGCTACCCGATTTCGCCCGAGGCTGTAGCTCTCCTGACTGAGTATTTGGGCAACCAACTTGGTACGCTGATTAATGAGATCAACAAGATCATCTTAAATCTCGAACCCGGTAAGCAGATCGAACCCGGTCACATCCAGGATGCAATCGGAATCTCTCGTGATTATAATGTTTTTGAACTTCAGAAAGCCCTTGGGTTCAGGCAAGTGAATGAAGTCTATCGAATCCTGCATTTCATGAGTCAGGATCAGAAAGCAAATCCGGCCATTGTGATCATCAGTAGCCTGGCCAGTTACTTTTTGAAATTGTATCAGATCAACAAGATGAAGGGTGCCAGTGACAAGGACATGATGCTGGCTACCGGCGTGAATGTGCCGATGTTCTTCCAGGATTACAAGCAGGCTGCTCCTCGATTCAAGACCCCACAATTAGAACGTATTTTCGGACTTCTTCATGAATTTGACCTCCGAAGTAAAGGCGTCCAGAATCGGTCTCAGGATAGTGCCGCCCTTATCAAAGAGCTTATTCACCAGATCCTCCACGCATAAAGAAAGAGGTTAAAAGCCTGCTGCGTGATCGTCTCCTCGTGGATCTGCCGCACCTGTCAACACGCCATTTGGAGCAATCCAGATGGCATCCACCCGACCGATGGGTGATCGTTCAATCACCTGATGACCTCGTTGTCGTAGAGCCAGCAGTGTATCCGGATCAAATCGTCCACCTTCAACAAACAGTGTATCCGGTCGCCATTGGTGATGAAACCGGGGAAGGGCTACAGCGGCTTCCAGATCAAGATCAAATGTCAGGGCATCCAGAATGATCTGAAAGACAGTGGTGATGATTTTGGACCCACCGGGTGTTCCAACGACCAATCTTGTCTTTCCATCCCGGGCAACGATCGTTGGTGTCATGCTGCTTAACATGCGTTTCTCTGGCGCAATCTCATTCGCTGATGAACCGAGAAGACCGAATGCATTGGGCACTCCTGGTTTGGCACTAAAGTCGTCCATTTCATTATTCAATAAAAATCCCGCTCCTTGTACAATGACCTTAGATCCATATTCAAGATTCAAGGTGGTGGTCACCGAAACGGCCATGCCTTGTTGATCAACGATGCTAAAGTGGGTCGTCTGTTCTGATTCAAGGGGTGTAAAGATACCAGCGGCGATATTGTTCGATGGTGTTGCCATTTGCTGAATATCCAATATCCTCTGTCTTATATAAAGGGAATCGAGGAGGTTATCTATTGGAACGTCTACCCAATCCGGATCACCCAGATGCTCAGCACGGTCGGCATACACACGTCGCATGACTTCCGCCATATAATGGATCGTTGATACGGAAAGAATATCCGTTGATTGCAGGGGCCGTTCTTCCATGGCCTCCAATAATTGAAGGAGGGCTACTCCCCCACTCGATGGCGGCGGCATGGACAGAATTTCGTAGTCCTTGTACCAACCTCGAAGAGGCTCTCGCCAGACAGAATGATAGCTGTCCAGATCATTTTGTGTGATCAACCCATTCCCTCGTTGCTGATCCGCTATGATCAATCGGGCTGTCGGACCAGAATAAAAACCGGCTCTCCCCTCATTCGCAATCCGTTCAAATGTGGCCGATAGATCTTCCTGGATAAGAAGATCACCGGTTTGCCATTCTTCGGCCTTGACAAATGGGTGAGCTAATCCATTTACTTCCTGGAGTTCAGCACGCGCACCATTCAGTTCAATTGCTTCATTTGAAGTCAGTTTAATCCCGTCACGAGCAAGCTTGACAGAAGGTGCAATCAATCGTTTCAGACTCAGTGAGCCAAATCGATCATGAGCCGTACACATCCCATCGACTGAACCTGGCACACCGACAGATCGATGACCAAGGATACTCATTTTCGGAATGACTTGTCCTGAGGAATCGAGATACATCCCGGTGGTGGCTGCCAAAGGAGCCTTTTCACGAAAGTCTAATGCTTGCGCTGTGCCATCCGGATGCCTGATCAACATAAATCCACCTCCTCCCACATTGCCTGCAACGGGGTAGACGACAGCCAGGGCAAACTGGACGGCAATGGCCGCATCGATGGCATTGCCTCCATCTTTGAGAACCTGAACACCGATTTCGGTCGCCAGGGGATGAGCTGTCACCACCATAGCTGATGTACCGGTTGCCGTTTTCTCAATCGTATAGGGCGCTTCTGATTGCTGAATGCAACCCGACCAAAGGAACAAAATAAATACTAATACGTAATATTTATATATTGAATTACTTATCATATATTTGTTTCAAGCTGTCAGGCAAGATACAGGATTCATAATTCTAAAAGACCATGGATCTTCCCTTGAAATATTCATTTGATTGTCAACCTATCAGAACCACCCAAATCGATCACATGTCCACTCTCCCCAGTTCAAATCGCATTGGATTTCTCGTTCTGACCTTATTGCTCAGCATGATATCCAGTGTACAGGCAACGAGCGAATTCAGCCAACCTCTCCAATTGGAGGAAGTCGCCATCGGCAATCTCCTCACATGGAGCACGACAAGTACAAGCACAACAACTCAGTTCGTTATTGAAAAATCAATTGATGGTAAGTTGTTCACAACCATAGGCGAGGTAAAGACAAGGAAGCGCGAAGAAATTGCTACAGAATACAGCTTTCTGGATTTGAGTTTGGGTGAGTCCACGGCATATTACAGGTTGGTCTGCGTTTCTCAAACAGGCAATCAAACGCATACCCCAGCAGTCTATTCAAGTCGTAAAACAGGAAACCTTCTCCGGATCAGCGGGATGACCAGCACAGTTACTCAAAGCCCGTTCGTAGTTCATTTTGAAAGTGTGCGCCAGTTACCATTGATCGCCACACTCAAACAGATCGATGGTGTGGAAATCATGCGTTACCTCACCCAGGTTGTGGTTGGCGACAACAAGATCGTTCTCGACATGAGTGCTGTTCCAGAGGGCTTTTATCAGTTTGAATTGGAGGTCGCTTCTGAACGGGAATCATTGATTCTGCAAAAAGTCAAACCGGAAAAAGTATTGGCAGACGGATATGGTATCCGGAATTAATCTGTCCAAATAACAATTCGTTTTCTTATTTCATTTTATGTTGGGATGCCATCTGCGCAATAAGGTGGCATTTCTTTTTGGAGGTTATAAGGTTGGAGGTGTTATTTCGTTATTGGGTTATTGCGTTATTTCGAAGGTCAGTAGAATCGGTATTCGGAATACGGCGTTCGGTTTTCGGCCCAATTAACAGGGATCAGGGATGAGGGATCAGGGATGAAGTGAGAGGTGTTATTTCGTGATTGCGCTATTGCGATGAGTAGTACTACGTTAAATATTCAGTGTTCGGTCCTCGGTTTTCGGTCCTCCCATCCTCCCCCCCCGAGTACTCGGGGGCATGTCTTGATTGTCTTTTTTATCTCTAAAGTTGACTGCCGGCCCACCCCCTCAATGAATCATTTATTTCCGATTTCAGCATTTTCGTGGGAGGGGGACATGAAGCGGTTTTCGGCGTTATTTCGTTATTGGGTTATTTCGAAGGTCAGTAGAATCGGTATTCGGAATGCGGCGTGCAGTGTTCGGCCCAAATAACAGGAGTGAGGGATCAGGGCGCTAAAACATATGCTATAGTCTCTATTGGACTTTCAAGTATTTACCGGACGAAAAGTTATTTCATTATTGGGTTACTACCTCCGGCAGTCAAGATTTCGTTATTTCGAATTCAACTTGGGATCCAGATTGATACTTGAGAATTGGATTTCAGAAAGGCCCATTACCTTTTGCCTATTACCCATTACCTTTTCAATCCGGATAAGGGTCTTAAATATTACCCTACTCAAGCGAACGGCCCCGAGTTCTCGGGGTAAACCGCGAACAGCAAGTTACTTTCTCGGGCTGAAGGCCGGATCTTCTTCTGGATAGACATATCCTTTATCCTTTTTTCCAAAGACTGACGCATTAATGTATCGCTTGGGATTGAGGCGCACATCTTGCAACAGAAGATCTACGTTGCGGGCCATAACATTAAGTTGGTTATACAACTCGGGCTCATTGATGAGCTTGCCCAAGGTACCATCACCATTTTCAATCCGAGCCAGGACGGTCTTTAATTCATTAGTCGCCTTGCCCAATTCATTAGCTGTTGTTTCAACCGACTGCAATGCCTCCTGAGATTTGGCAATGGTTTGGCCGAGGTCTGCTTGTGCCATCTGGTGAGTGACTGTATTGGCATTAGCCAACATGCCCGCGATATCAGTATTGCTCGTTTTGAGTGTGCCTGTCACTGTTTGAAGGTCATTCATGATGGCCGGCAATTGCTTCCCCAACCGATCTACTAACAAAGCCAAATCTTCCGTTGCTGTCCTGGTATTGGACAAGATATTCCGTGTATTATTCAATCCCCGACCAACCAAGTTCTTGCTGGTTTCATCTTCACTCATTAAGGTCAGAGTATCCAACAACATGTTCATCCCATTTTTCAATTTTGCGAGGTATTTATCGATCTCGTCTTCTCCAACCATTTGTTGGAGTAAACCCAACTGACGGCCTGCGAGAACTGTCCCACTTTTTGCACAATCTGCTCCAGAACAAATCCCGTCAAATTCAAGATCGATTGCTGCACCACCCATAATTCCACCTGGAACAATGACGGCTGTTGTCTTCACAGGTATGGAAATATCATTCCTGACGGTAAACTCAGCAATGATGGTCTGCATACTTTTTTCCTCGAGAAACACACGAGTTACGGTGCCCACCTGAAAGCCATTGATCTTCACTGGTGAGGATACCATCAGGTCACCAATGTTCTCATAATGTGCAGAAAAAACTTGCGTCCGTGAAAGCAAATTACTGCCTTTCAAATAGTTGTAACCCCAGATGGCACCAAGGATGACAATAAAGGCAAAGATGCCCAGCTTTGTTTCTTTAGACATATTGATCACTTCTATAAAGCATGGCACATGCCACTACTCCGTTTACCGAATTCGTTCTTCACCCCGGTAAGCGACTGTAAAAATACCCTTATAGCCCGATTGAACGAGAGAATTCTTGACTTTCTCTGCAGCTTCCTGGCTGGAAAACGGACCTGCTATATATTTAACCAATCCCTTTTCGGTCCGTTCCATCAACGGGTGCACATCTTTCCGCATGATGTGATCCGCTGGTAACTTCTGGCTAAATGCGCCCATCTGGATACCAAACCATTCCCCTTTGGTGTCCTTAGCGATAGACCCAGTTGCGGGTTTCGGCGAGTCCTTTTGGGTCTGATCAACCACCTTAATCGGAATGACGACATTGGTTTCTGGCTCACTAGCCTTTGCTTTGGCTACCTTCTCCACCTTTTCTACTTTGTCAACAGCGGGTTTTGCCGGGGTAGCTGGAACTGATTGGGCCGTTTCACCGGTTTCAATCAGAGACTTGTAATCGGCAAAGGCCAAGGCCAGACTCTCGGCCATTCGGATCTGGCCTTCTTCCGAATTCAAAAAACGATGATCAGAGGCATTTGTCAAAAATCCGGTTTCGACCAGGACACTGGGCATTGCATTTTCACGCAGCACCAGGAAGCCAGCCTGCTTAACTCCTTTACTGGTGCGCTGACCATGTTGCTCTATGGCCTTTTCGACGAGATCAGCAAAGACGATACTTTTATCCAGATATGCATTCTGATACATGGTCATCAAAATATAAGCCTCCGCAGAAGAAGGATCAAAATCGCCGTAATTCAGCTTATGATTGTCCTCCAGAAGGATGGCCCCGTTTTCTCGCTGGGCGACTGCAAAATTGTCCTGTGCCCGATGCAAGCCAAGTACATAGGTTTCCGAACCTGAAATTTCTTTGGATGATGGAGGTAATGCATTACAATGCAACGAAATAAACAAGTCTGCTTTTGCATCATTTGCGATTTCAGATCTCGTGTGCAGAGGAACAAATACATCCTTGTCACGAGTCAGGACAACTTTAACATCTGGGAATCGGGACTTGATTTTATCTCTCAATAAAAGGGCCAGTTGCAGTGTAATTTTCTTTTCCTGAGCATCGGCGCCCAAACAACCAGGGTCATGGCCACCATGTCCGGCATCAATCACAATGGTTTTAACCGGATCACCGGTGTGATCAGCTGAAAACAGGTTGATTTCAGATGCCAATACCTGGACGGCAGGACACAAAATGAACAAGAACGACGTTAATAGAATGAACAAGCAATACCTTCGCACAAGATTAGGTGTTTGGTCAACAAAGGTAGCGGACAAGACAGATACGCAGGATGCCCGACTACGACTTCCAAGAGAACGCCCTTGAACCCGGGTTTACTATGCAAGAAACTGTCCTTCGTCTATTTTGGTTCAGCCTGGGACTTCTCCTGTGTGTGGCTGAATTGCCTGGGCAGTCAACACCTCCGATCAAAGCAATAGGAGATTCATCACCCATACAGATTGATACATCAAAGCTGGATGGATTTGATGCCCTTCAGATCAGGGTGTCAAAAAATGCGATTACGTCACCCGTCAGCTACAGCAGTGTCGACACCCAGTGGGTGGATATGCGGCGCAAACAAGTCCATCTCATCGGCCAGGCAAAAGTGACCTATCAGGATATCGAACTGGAAGCGGGGTATATTATCTTTTCTTTTGAAACCAATGTCGTTACAGCCCAAGGCCTGATTGACTCTACTGGTCAATTGGTCCAAAAGCCTCACTTCAAACAAGGCAGTCAGCAGTTCACAGCAAAAGAGATGCGTTATAATTTCCGGACAAAAAAAGGGTTTAGTCTGGAAAACACAACCACAGAAGGGGACCTGCATGTGTTGACGAGCCGAACGAAATTTATTGGTGCAGCATCTGATTCTCTGAACAACCAGATCTACGGTAAGAGTGCCATTATTACGACCTGTGACGCTGAGGTGCCGCATTATGGGATACGGAGTACCAAACAAAAGATCATCCCTGACAAATCGGTCATCATTGGCCCGTCCAATCTCGAAATTGCAGGTGTACCCACGCCACTCTGGCTCCCTTTTGGATTTTTTCCAATTTCCAAATCACGGAAAGCAGGTCTGGTTTTTTCTTTGGACTACGATTATCGAGACGAACTCGGATATGGTCTTCGGGGCATAGGGTACTTTACACCACTTGGCCCCTATGCAAATCTGAGTATTCTGACTGACATCTATACCAGAGGTAGTTATCGTGTCAGTATTCGTTCTGATTACAATCGGCGATACCGATTCAGCGGAGGTGGTGAGATCACGTGGACAGATCTTGGCCGTGAAGTGCCAGAAACAGGAAAGATTGAGCGCGATCGCTTATTTAAGGTGATTTATACCCATCGCCAGGATGCCAAGGCCAACCCCTACCATAATATCTCGGGCCGAATCCAATTTGAATCGAGTGCTTTTTCCCGATTAAACTATTACGACGCCAACAATGTCCTGGCTAATACCATATCCTCTTCGATGAACTATCGTCGGACATGGCTTGGAAAGCCCTATCAATTTACTGCAGCTTTAACCCAATCTCAAAACCTCCGGTCGGGACAGATAGACATGACTTTGCCGGAAGCCTCATTCGTCCTGCAACGTCTGCAACCATTCAAACGAAAAAGTGGCGGCGGCCAGGAAAAATGGTACGAGCGTATTGGGATGACCTATTCTGCCAATCTCATCAGTCGGTTAAGTGGCCCGGATTCGACTTTTTTCTCGCAAGAAACATTTCGCAAGGCTCGCCCTGGGATTCGGCAGAATGCATCAATAAACTCGAACTTCAACGTCCTGAAGTATGTGAATGTCGTTCCGAATGTCACATACACCGAAGTCTGGAACTACAATACCCTGCGACGGGAGAATGACATGATGCCCATTGTCAAATCTGATACCACTTTGAATACGGATGGAACGATCTTTTCGATTGAAAATGACACCACATCCTACGGCACACAAATCACACGCTATGTTTCAGATTTTCAAACCTACCGCCAGGTGTCGATGGGGGTCAACCTAAATACCGCGATTTTTGGCACACTGCGGTTTTCCAAAGGGTGGTTGCGCGGATTACGCCATACCCTCAAGCCGAATATTGGATTCAATTACACACCTGGAAACAGCACTTATTCCTGGTTTGATGAATATGCAAGAGGCACCACGGAAGACTTTTCGGATCTCCAGCGGTATTCCTATTTTGATGGTGGACCATTTGGGGCTCCTTCCTACTCAACTGGTGCGATGTCATTAAATTACTCCCTCAACAATATTTTTGAAGCCAAGTATTTCAGCTCTAAAGATAGCTCCAGTCGAAAAGTCAATCTCTTTGACAATATCATTGTTTCCGGATCCTACAATTTCATGGCAGACAGCCTAAAGTGGAGCGGTATTCGGATAGGTGGCGGTACAAATCTGTTCAAACGAATATCGCGGTTGGATGTCAATCTGATGTATGATCCATATGCATTGAATGAAGCCGGTAAAACGATCAATACATTTTATTGGGACACAAACCGAAAACCGCTGCGATTTGTCAGTGCCAGTTTTCGGATCACCACCAATCTGACCATCGGTAAAATCCGGGAATTGATCGAAGGGCCATCATCACGGGAACCAAAAGATGATGTAATCGGACTTCTGGAAGGATTTAGCATTCAACATAATATCAATACAATGTTGATGCCGCAGAATGGGAAAGACACTTTTCTAATTACAACACATACCCTAAATACATCAGGAAATATCAAGATCACTGAGAAGTGGGCGATCAATGTGGGAAACATTGGCTACGACTTTCGTTCCAAGCGGATCACGTACCCGAGTTTTACGTTTACCAGAGATCTTCATTGTTGGGAAATGAATCTCGGGTGGTACCCCGAAATTGGTGCGTATACATTTATGGTCAAGGTCAAACCGTCAACACTCGACTTTATCAAAATCCCGTATCGCCGAAATGCTACCGGTAATTTTGTCGGGTTTGGTTACTAACGCCGTTGTTCCAATTCCTTATTGAAACTGGCCTGAACGACTTGGGCATCCTGTTTGACTCTTGTCAAAATCTCCTCTGGACCTATAACAGTCCGATCATATCCGGTTAAAATATAATCTCCATTTGGCACAATCTGTCGGATGAGAAATAAGCCAACATCCTGGTAGGTGTCCAACCAGATTTTTTGATCCGTCCCGGGTTTGAGTTGGATGATCAATTCTTCTTCTCGCAGGGACTTTGGCACTGCCTTAAATGCCTGATCCGCTTCAATCCAACCCTCATTGACCGTGTAGGCATCCAATAGAGCGACCAGATTTTGTAAAACCATCGGTTTGCTCATATTCCAACGAATTTCTACGTCCTTAAACCTCAAGCGAAAGGACGGAATATCTGCAATTGGAGCCATGTATTCACGATCCAACTGATCAAGATTTGCGGCTTCGAAAGCTGGAAGAATCTCCTCAATCGGCCACCTGGCCGTTCGCACTGAATCTATTGGCAAAAATCGACGCGGCGTTATGATCGCATTCCCATCTGAAAAAACTTCCAAAGTGTATGCCGGGCATTTGCCATAACATGAACCTTTATAGAGGCGAATGAGCAAATAAGATGAATCTGCAGTTACAGCCTCGGCGACCTCCGTCACTACAACTGGACGAGAAGATTTACAGCCCTGCCAAAGAAGCGGGATCATACAAAAGAGGTAGGTCGCTTTCATCATCCAAATTTTCGCTGAGTTGAAGTATGATAGGGAGAATCACCCATAATGTTGTCCATTTTCTATTCTTTTCATAGAACGTTGATAGTCATCGAAAATGTTGTTTATCAACCAGCACGGATAGAGAATTGAATTATTTTCCTGCTCCAATCATCTCAAGGATTTTTTCCAGTTTGGGTGCAAGGATAATCTCTACGCGTCTGTTGCGCGCCTTGCCTTCAGCAGTAGTGTTTGCCGTCAGTGGAAGATAGAATGCTCGTCCTGCTGCAGATACCTTTTCAGGTGGCACACCTTCTTTGGTGAGAATCTTTACTACGGATGAAGCTCGACCGACGCTTAGGTCCCAATTGAGATCAGCGCTGCCATCTGTATCCGTGTGCCCTTCAACCAGGATTTCGATATCCTGTTGAACTTTTAGTACACCAGCCAACGATGTCAATGCCTTGACACCTTTTGGATCGACAATATCGCTTCCTGAAGGGAAAAGGAGGTTTTGACTCAACGACACATAAACCCGCCCGTTTTCTTCACGCACAGAAAGGTCAGCGGATGAATACCCTCGAAGGGCATCCATCAACCCTGATTTGAGACTGGTCAACGCTTTATCTCTTTCCTGCAAGAGGCTGTTCAATTCAGCGATCCGTTTCTCTTTATCTGCCAGATCTACGGCCAATTGATTGGAGCGCTTTTCTCTTTGGTCCATTGCTTTAGCCAGGCTGTCCTGGACTATCGCCCGCCGGTTGATCTCCGCCTCCTTGGCCAAAATCTCTTCTACAAGTTGTTGTTTTTCATCTGTACTGGCAGAAAGGAGGGCTTGATTTTGGGCGATTAAATCGTTCAATCGTTGATTAAGGTCATCACGACTGGATTGTAAACTTTGAATCAACGCCTGCTGATGCGTCATCTCCTGTTTACAGACAGCGAGGTCCTGCATCAAGTTGCGTCGGGCTGCTTCTACTTCGTTCTTTTCATCACGCACACCCAGAAGTGCTTTATACTCGCGCTCGAGAAGGTCTTTCGACTGGGCTAGACTGTCGTACTTCCGGGTCGTAACACAACTAGAAAGAAGCACCAGGGACATAAAAATGGGAATGATGGACTGGATCGACATGGGGGTTACTTTGGCATAAAAATACATGGATAATAGAGATGATGGCATTTCGTCGAATATGATAAGGTCAAATGAACAATCTACCCCACTCATGATGTTTGGGTACCATGGAGGCAGACGTCATTACATTTCAGTCAACCGATCAGCTCATCAGTATAGATATTCTTCGTTCCATTTCGGAGGATATTCCAGGCTGGGAAGCTGCATTAACTGGTGATAATCTGTTTCTGAAACAAGCCTACCTATCCGTCCTGGAAAAACACCCACCAAAGGGGGTACAATTTCGGTATGCAATCATTCGACAAGGTGGTGAACCGATTGGTGTCGTCTATGCACAGATCCTCTATTTTAATGGAGCGGAAAGCATTAGGTACCAGCAATCATCAGGACCAACGGCCTGTTTCTTCAGCACATTTGGCCAGTTCCTTCGTGGACTGGTGGCACGACAAGTCGGATTTTATTCATTGGTTTGTGGAAATCTGATGTTGTCTGGTGACCATGGGTTTGCTTTCCGTGAAGGAACAGAAAACATTCCCCAATTAGTGGATGACGCCTTGAGGCAGATGCGCAAAGATCTTGAAACAGAAGGTATTCCCGTATCCATTCTCTTGGTTAAGGATTTTCATCCAGAACAGTTGTCAGTGGTGGATGGCTTTCGAGAATCCCACTACCACTCGTTTCATATCCTGCCCAGCATGGTCATGACCTTGCGGCCGGAATGGACCAGCTATGCCGATTATCTGGGCGACTTGAGCAGTAAATATCGGGTAAGAGCAAATAAGGCTCGTAAAATCTTGGCAAAGGATGTAGTTCGCAGAATACTGAATCTGGACGAAATTCAGGAAGCGCAGCCTCAGCTCCATGCATTGTATCGAGAGATTGCTGACGACTCCGGATTTAATGTGATTTCTCTTGATGAGAACTATTTTGCGGGTATGAAAGCGGCTCTTGGCGATCATTTTATCCTGCAAGCATATTACAAGCAAGAAAAGATGATCGGTTTCCTGAGTGGAGTTGTAAACCCAAACGGTGAGTTTGAAGCTCATTTTCTGGGCTATGACAACCGTTGGAATCCGAGTTACAAGCTGTATTTTAATATGCTTTTGGACTTGATTGAAATTGGGATAGCACGTCGTGCTTCGCATATCGTTTTTGCACGGACGGCAGAAGAAATCAAGAGTTCAGTGGGTGCCGTTGCAGTCAACCTGACATGTTATATCCGCCATAGAAGTACATTCACGAATCGGTTCATCCGACCCTTACTGGACTATCTCAATCCAGTGGACGACTGGTCGCCCCGTCATCCGTTCAAGCAGGCTGATTCGCACTGATTACATCTTACCGACAGTGTCTTCGATTGTTGGTGTTCCTGGAAATCCTTCTCGAAAACCGGCATGACCATTGCCCTCAACTGCGGCTTGCTGTCCTTCAAGACTTTGAGCTACATTCAGATAAGAGGCGAAATACACAGGAGAATCCGTAATCCATTCACTCATTAATGGGTCCGGTTGATTTTGGCGTGAAGCCATCCACCAAATCCCGACACCGATCAGCAAGACAGCGGCAATCCGAAGGATATATTTCCCGAAAAGGGGCATGACTCCTGCCCCACCCTGATGTTTGTGTTCAACCAGTTTTGAAGACAGCACGACCCAGCTTTTCTCTTCAGGTTGAACCCGTAGCTGATCACTGGCTTCACGCATGGAAGACTCCCAGTTCAGTTGTTTGTCATCGGAATCAGAAAAAGAATCAGGCGTTTTCATGATGGTGCGGGTTTGTATTTGGTTGAATCCATTCAGCCAGTCGTTTCCTGGCCTGGATCAATTGTGACTTTGAAGTATTTAGGCTGATATTCAACAGCTCGCCAATCTCTTTATGGGTATATCCTTCAAGGACATAGAGATTGAAAATGGTCCGATATCCAAGGGGTAATTTGCCCAAAAGGTCTAACACTTCTTTAGCTTGTAATCGTGCTTGTGCATCCGGATCCGGTGACGGCATCCGGGCAGGCAAGTCATCCGATAGGGTCAGTTTATGTTTTCGAAGGATCATCAAACATTCATTCGCAGCTATTCGGCGTATCCATCCGTGAATGGTTTTATGGTCTCTCATCGACTTCAGGCTGGTCATACTTTTGAACATGGCCTGGATCATGGCATCCTCGGCCTCGGCAGCATCAGCCAGATACCGTCGGCATACACCCAGTACCACCGGAGCAAACAGCTGGTAAAACTGTGCTTGTGCCTGTTGGTTTCCCTGGCGGCATTGATCGATGATGACGGGCAGTTCCATGTGTATGTAATAGATGCCGGGATGGCGTGTTTTGGTGGTTGACTTGCCACCAATGACTCTTCTCCCATCCAAAATGACCTATTTTTGCGAAATAAACCAGAATTGATGAATCTACAGGATGGACAATATGCGTTTAGCGGTGGTGTACCCGTCGCAGATATTACTGCAAAATATGGCACCCCGGTCTATGTCTATGAGGCGGATATAATGCATCGGCAATACAAGCGGTTGTGCGATGCGTTTTCGATTCCCAATGCGCGGATTTATTACGCCTGTAAGTCAAATACCAATTTGCAGATTCTCCGATTGTTCCATCATT
>JAHEAU010000247.1 GCA_024642625.1 Lewinellaceae bacterium | reverse complement strand
CAGCTCTTGTAGTCCTCGCTTGTGGTTTGAATCTTTTTCAATCCTGGCAGATCGAAAACGGGATATTGAAAAGTGATGGCATGAATGAACCCTATTATTGGGCGGCATTTGGCAAGGTGAAGCCGGACAAATCCATGATGAGATGGTTGGATATTCCTGGGGCTCCTTCCAAATCGCCATTGTATGCGGAGGAGATCGTTCAGCTCCAAGCTGCAAAAGATTCTGTCCGGCAGGCAGAATGGGTCCAGGACAGAATGGCCTGGCCAGTGCGTGGTACAGATCAATATAGCCCGACGATCAGGATCACGCTGACAGATTCAATGGCCAGGGAGTGGTCTGGCCAATGGCTGGAACTATCTGCATGGTTTCAGGTGGGTGAGGATACAGCGCCTGGCGAACAAGGTGCCCATTTGGCGTTTAGCCTGCAACAAGAAGAAGGAGAAGGAGCCTGGTATGGACTTCAATTAGTCCGGATGGCAGAGATCGGTGGCTGGTGGCCGGTTAAATATGAGGTCAAAATGCCGGATCATCTCCGTGCTGGAGATGGCATCGTTGCTGTCGTCTGGGTACCCAATAGTCCCGACCGATTTTGGGTGAGCGAGATTACATTGAGCAAGTTGTTTTTTTGATTTGGTTTCCAGATTTCTTCGCTAAAAGCTTCCCCTAAAATCTCGATACATGGTTGAGGAATTCTTCAACCTCTGAATTGTATTCTCAGAAGGACAGATTTGCACAGATTTATGGATTTCACGGATGGCGCATGAGAAGTAGAACGTAAAAGGTAGAATGTAGAATGAACCCCCAAAACCTTATCTAGACCCCGAGAGCTCCGGGCCTTTAGCTGCATTTTCAGGGCGCCCCTGCCTAAAGGCAGGCAATACCAATTTCATCCCTGTCTCCACGACGGGCAAGCATCCCTCGAAATAACTCAATAACGAAATAACCCAATAACCCATTAACACCTTCTTGTCAGAATTACGGATTTACACGGATTTACGGATTTCACGGATAACCCATTACACTCTACCCTCCACTCTCCACGCTCTACGCTCTACTCTCCACTCTCCACACTCAACTCAATCTAGTTGGACCAAGGCTCATCCTCAGTTAAAGTCCGATATCTGCTTTTGTAAAGCCAGGGCAGGCCAATGGTGGTGTCCATGTGAAGTATATCTGAAGTCAAATCGCTTCTTATATACCTTATATATACTTCATCCCTACTTCATCTATACTTCTTATATATGTGGTTCATTGTTTATCTATATGTAAATAGAGCGACAACTACATATAATTTCAGAATGATCTATACGTTATATTTAGGATTTACACACTTTTATTGGGAAGTATGTCCGGAGTTCATATGGACTTCAAACGGACTACAGCAGGACTAAAACCTCACGCAAATGGCCAGACAAAAAAGTACTCTCAAGGTTACAGGTACAATGGATGACCTGACGTTTTACTACTCCCGCACAGATGGGTACTTGGTACGAAGGACTCACCGGCACGATTCAAAAAAGGTAAAAACGGCTCAGAATTTTGAGCGGACCATGGAAAATGCCACCGAGTTTGGTGGGGTAGCTAAAGTGGCGGCATTGTTGCGCCGGTCGATGGGGTCGAAATTCAGATCCTGTGCTGATGCGCGGATGACCTCCAGACTGATCAGCACGTTCCACAAGGTGATGAAGGAGGATCGCATTTCAGGACGAGGAAAGCGAACGGTCGTGAATGGACTTACTGAACCTGAAGGAAAGGCAATTCTCATGGGATTTAACCTCAACAAGAGCTATCCATTCAATCAGATCCTGAGGGCCAATAAATCTGTTGACCTTGAAACTGGACATATCCAAATTGAAGCGGTACCCAACATGTTTCATTGGCCACCGACCGCGACACATGTGTTATGTCGCAGTGCCAGGGTGAGACTGGATATGGACAAAATGGAAGGAGAAACTATCCTGACCGAAACAGGGCTTATCGATCGAAAACAACCTCCCGTCAATATCGAACTGGCACCTGAAATCCAACCTTCCGGATCAGGGCAGGACGTTTTACTACTGCAAGTACAATTTTATATTCAGGAAGGAGACAAGGCCTACGAACTGAGTGAGCATTGGGCGGGGTGTGTGGTCGGGGTGTGATGGATTTGTAGTGGATGATGGAAATCCTGGTGAGCTGTTTCGTTTCGACTCGATCGAGACAAGCGGGGTTGCTTCAATAAGCAGACCCGAGTGCGTCTGGGCTGTTCAAAGTTCAAGGCCTCCGCCCCGAGCACTCGGGGTCTGAGACCTGTTCAAGGTTCAATGCTAATCACGTTAAACCTTGAATGACAGATCGTGGTCCAAAGATGGCAAGCTGGGAAGAGCGGTCTGACAACAAATGACAAATTTCGTCGATTTTAAACCACAACTGATCTTGTTTCCTATGTTTTGATGCTTGATGCTAATTACCTACTTTTGGTAGATTCCTTTGTCCTCATTCTAAAACGTAAAGCACATGAAAAGGAACAAGGTTAAGAGCACCAGGAAGCTTACTGATATGCACAGCCACGAACTGATCAGTCGCTCCATCGATCTTTCCACGGGTCCAGTGGCAGTCACGGGTCTTTCCCAATTGATTGCTGGCCATTATATCTGGAATTTTACACCAGTAAACGGTACGCCACCATCTCATGGGTTGCTTGTTAAACAATAAGTCGATTTGTCTGATCATTCTGTTTCTGAGTCTGTCCTATAAAGGGCAGGCTCAGAAACATGATTATATCTGGATGAATGGGTATGATGCTGAATGGGGCGGTGAATTTGGGAATTTTCAAATCGATTTTAAATCAGACCCGGTTTCTGTTTTTGATATTGATTATCAAAATTCCCAGTTGGATGGTCAAGTGACAAGTTTTTCTGATTCAATTGGAAATTTAGTCGCTGTAACTAACGGATGTCAATTTTATGATAAATATGGCAACGCTATACCCGGAAGTGATTCTTTGAACCCTGGAAAATTAAGTTATTTATTTTGTGAAAATGGTGCATATCCCTTTACTTTCGATATGATTTTATTGCCTATTGAAGACAAACTAGTAGCATTCCATTTTGGTATAAGAGATGACAATAAATTCACCTTAACAAGATGGCCAACTTACAAAACCGTATTGAAAATTAATAGTGAAATTCCGAAGGTCGAGGATAAAAATGTAAAAATAAACACCTTTCATGGTGAATCTCCTGCGGCCTGTAAACATGGAAATGGAAAAAATTGGTGGGTTATTTCGCCTCAAAAAGATGCTAACAATTATTATATTCATTTTTTAAATGATAATTGTGTTTTTGTATGGAAAATTCAATCTATTGGTTATGAATATTCATTTGAAAAATGTAATGCCGATGGGGTCCAATCCTTTTCACCTGATGGCTCCATATTTGTTCGATACAACAATACCTGCGGCTTATCCTTTTTTGACTTTGACCGCTGCAAAGGTGAATTGAGTAATGAGCGGCAAATTATTCTACCCGAGGTTTTTCCTCCAGGTGCTGCAACTGTATTCAGCCCGGACAGCCGATTTTGCTATTTTAATTCTAGCCGAGTGATTATGCAGGTGGATATGGAAGAAGAAATTCTTCATGCCGATACAGTAGCAATAGTCGATACGTTTCCTGCTCCTTTTGGAGCGGGGTTCTACCTGATGCAATTGGCACCTGATGGACGAGTCTATATTTGCACTGGCAGCAGTACAAAAGCCTGGCATGTCATCGAATATCCGGACAAAAAAGGTAAAGATTGCTGGGTCAGACCCAATGCATTGGAGTTTCCGTATTGGAGCTATCACGCTATTCCTAATATCCCCAATTATCGCCTTGGGGCTTTGGCAGGTAGCCCTTGTGATACACTCGGGTTAAGTTCTACAGTGTTTCCTGAGACGTCTACACTTGCCCACCGGGTTTATCCCAATCCTGTCGGAGATGCCTTCATGCTTGAGCTCGATGAGGGTACGCAACATAGTGACCCCTGGGAATTGATCGTCATGGATGTAGCTGGTCGGGTGGTCACCCAAGGGGTCATCCCGCCTTACGCTTATCTCCATCGTGTGGAAACCGCCTCCTGGCACCCTGGATTATATCCCTATGTGCTCCGCAATCATGCGGGTCAAATTCTGGCCTCAGGGAAGTTGGTGAAAAACCCGTAGAGGTATTTGAGAAAGGGAGGTCAGTCTGACCTTTAATTGTTTGCCATATTTTTACACTCACGTGCGATTGAGCAGTTCAAGGTTTAAGGCCTCCGATGAATCGAAGACCGGTTCAAAGTTCAATGTAAATCACGTTGAACTTTGCCTCCTCCTCCCCTCCAAACTCATAACCTCATAACCACCCCTCCAACATTCACAAAAGAAAGTCACTATTCGGTATCACCTAAATGGACTTTCCTCAAAACCAGGTTGCTTCACCCTGGATTCCGTTTTACCTTCGTCGGATATGCTATTGAATCGCCTCATCTTGATCTTTTTATTAGCGACTGTCATCTTGTGGGCCTGTGATGAAACACCCACACCAACACCGGTTGTCGATGCGGCAACCGTGTACGCCAAATATTGTGTGTTATGCCATGGTCAGGATGGGCGAAGAGGCTTGAATGGCGCTGGCGATTTGACCAAATCTACTCTGCCTTTGGAAGTACGCATCCAGCAGATCACCTTTGGCAAAGGTCTGATGACACCGTATCAAGGTATATTGACACCGGAAGAAATAGAAGCAGTTGCCGCATACACCATATCACTGAATAAGCAATGACCGACCACCTTGTCACCGGCTTGATGTCTGGTTCATCGCTTGATGGGGTGGACCTGGCCACGATCCGTTTTTCCTATTCGCCGGATCCGGAGGCACCGCTGCTTTGGTCCGTCATTGCTGCCGAAACAGTGCATTATCCGGATGAATGGCCTGCCAGATTGAGTGGATTACCTCAAGCATCGGCACTTGACTTCGCCAGCGCTCATGCTGGACTCGGCAAATTATATGGCGACATGATTCGCGATTTTCACCAGCGTCATTTGGTTAC
>JAHEAU010000246.1 GCA_024642625.1 Lewinellaceae bacterium | reverse complement strand
ATGAACATCCTCCTCGTCTACGCTCACCCCGAGCCCACTTCCTTCAACGGCGCTATGAAGGACCAGATCATCACTACCCTCACTCGGGAAGGACATAGCATCACCTTGTCTGATCTGTATGCCATGAACTGGCAAGCAGCTGCCGGACCAGAAGACTTTACCTTTCGTGCCAATCGTGAAGTACTGCGCTTGCAAACCGAACAAGCACACGCCTGGCGAACTCGGTCTTTTGCTCCTGATCTAGCACTTGAAATTGGTCGTCTCGATGCAGCCGATCTCGTTATCTTTCAATTTCCGCTTTGGTGGTGGTCCATCCCGGCTATACTCAAAGGGTATATCGACCGGGTCTTTGCCTATGGATTTGCCTACGGGCAGGATGCTAACTTCGCCGGTAAAAAAGCCCTCTGCTGCCTCACTACAGGTGGACCAGCAGAGGCCTTTGGACAAGGGCAACGAGGCACAATCCTGGAGATGTTACGCCCGGTTCATGCCGGTGTGTTCCACTTTTGCAAAATGGATGTCCTTCCGCCTTTTGCTGCATATGGTGCTGCCCGTCTTGATGATGCTGAACGAAAAGATGTCCTTGCCAAGCTGGATACCTATCTCACCCAGATCGAAGACATTCCCTCACTGATATTTGGGTGATATCCTTCAGGTTACCGATCTTTCCACCGCAATCAATTCGCTATGAAACCCCTCTACAGAAATATCATCTTCTTCACCGTTGGACTGCTACTGCTCACCCTCTCTATGGAAACCTACCGAAAGGGCCGTTTTGAACTCGACCAGCCAGGCGCTTTTTTCGCAGCTATCCTCATCCTGGGCATGATCGGAGGTTATGTCATCACCTGGGTGCAGAAGGCGAATAACAAGTAGTGAGGCTCCTGAGGGGCTTATTATAAAATCCTGGCTGTAGGAATGTTTTCAATATTACCGCAGAGATAAAATTCAAAATAACAAATACCAAACAACAAATAAATTCGAAATGATAAAATCTAAATTCGAAACCCAATAATTAATTTTATCACTCATTTACCATTGAAAAAAGGACCCCAGAGGGGTCCAATATCTGTAGCCCCGGGTGAAACCCGGGGTGAAGAACGCACCATTCCGTTTTGGCGGCATTTTTGCCGGAACCGCAAAAATGATGACAAAACATGCCGATAGATTTTATTGGGTTCTATCACACTCCCCAATATGGCGGCGAATTATCCAAATACTGAGCCATAAGAAATTCCAAATCGCAAATACCGAACAACAAATAAATACCAAACCATAAATTCGAAATTCGAAACCCCAATAATTAATTTTATCACTCATTATTGATCGTAAAAAAAAGGACCCCAGCGGGGTCCAATATCAGTAGCCCCGGGTGAAACCCGGGGTGAAGAACGCACCATTCCGTTTTGGCGGCATTTTTGCCGGTACCGCAAAAATGATGACAAAACATACCGATAGAATTTATTGGTTTTATCGATCTCTCCAATACGGAGATAAATATTCCAAATCACAACACCAATTTCAGCCCTCATTCTTCGAAATAACGAAATAACTCCTTCATCCGTTACCCCCGCTTTCTAGATTGGAATACGGCAGCTAACCTCTCCGGCGGCTAAAAAGCAGCCGTTACATGCCAACCTTCCCTCGAATTAACCCAATGCCCAACACCTAATACCCCTGCCTACCGGCAGGCAGGCAATACCTTGACTTCCCAATTCCGCTTTCCCACTTCCGATTTTCTCTTCGTCTAAATTCATCCCTCCTACGCCAGATTCATCCACACCGCGACTGCCAGAAATATCGCGGATAAAACCATCAAGATTCCGAACAATGGCAACATAAACCGCAGCCACTTCCCATACGGGATCTCAGCCAAAGAAAGCATCGCCATCAATACGCCTGAGGTCGGAATGATGCTGTTCGAAAATCCATCACCACAGGTAAACGCAAATACCGCCGTATCCCGACTGATGCCCAGCAGATCCGCCAATGGCGCCATCAGTGGCATGGTTGTCGCAGCTTGACCCGAACCTGACGGGATGAAAAAATTCAACATAGACTGGAATGCCAACATCCCTTCCGCAGCGACAATCCTGGGAAATCCATCCAACATACCTGCCGCATATTGAATCAACGTATCCATGATATGTCCATCTTCCATCACGACCTGAATGCCCTTTGCAAAACCGACGACCAACGCAGCAACAACCATCTCTTCCATCCCCTTGACGAAAGATTTGACTGTTTGATCAACCGTCATTCCCGCCAACGCGGCGGCAATGACCCCCATCAACAAAAACCCACCACTCATCTCTGCCAACCACCAACCCTGGGTCTGCACACCGTAAATGATCCCGACAAACAATACAGCACACACCACAGCAATCCGGATATGCGCAGCCTTTAAAACATACGTGATCTGTTCGAGACCCTTGATATGAAATGGTTCACTGCCCATGATCGAGCGCTCCGGCTGACCCTTAATCCGTTTTCCGTAAGATAACATGTAAACTAGGGTAGCCACCATACATACCGCATAGAAGACCATGCGAAAACCAAGGTCACTCCCTAATGGCACTTCCGCTATTCCTTGTGCAATTTGTACTGTAAACGGATTAGTTGTCGCGGCCGCAAAACCCACATCCGCTGCTACCATCACCAGCGCCAGACCATAGATCCGATCATATCCCAGTTCCTTGGCGACATAAAGAAAGATGGGCACCAATGGAATAAACTCCTCCCCCATACCCAACGTGGACCCGGCAATGGAAACTGTCAACATCAGAATAATCGTCAACAACGGACCCGAACCTGAAAACCGGGTGACCAAGCTATGGATGATGGCCGTAATCATACCCGTGGCCTGAAGAATGCCAAACACACCTCCAATCAGGAAAATGAGGAAGATGATATCCGCGGTGCTTTCCAAACCCCGGGGTATGGCGCTGATAAATTGGAGCAAACTGACGGGTGATGCATGACCTTCTACTTCCTGTGGTAAAATGACACCAGTCAGGCTATAGTGTTTGGGCAAGGACTGGTACGTACCCGGGACCACCATGGTCCGGGTGAGATTGCCGATCTGTCGCTCTTCCCGATCAAATGATCCGGACGGGATCACATAACTCAGTAAACTGCAAAACAGAATCACCCCTGCCAGCAAAGCAAAGACATGGGGCATTTTCATTTTCGATACAGAAAAGGACATAAGCGCTGGATCTGAAGAAAGTTCGTTGGATCAGGTTGGTCCTGCAAAATAGGTTTTTGACCTCATTCTGTATCCGGATAGCTCGTTCCAGTTTTTGGATTCATCCAGGAGCCTACCAAATACTCAAGTCGGCTGCCTCGGGTTTTGTACCTTTGCCCAAACCCCCCCTTCATGGTCGAAGTCAAACTCTTTTCCGGCACTCAATCGCGGTATCTGGCAGAGAAAATCGCTGATTTTTATGGATACAGCCTAGGTAACATCACCCTCCAACGGTTCAGTGACGGGGAAATGCAACCTGTGATCAATGAATCCGTTCGTGGGGCTTATGTCTTCCTGATCCAATCTTCATTTTCACCTTCCGATAATCTGATGGAGCTTTTGCTCACCATCGATGCTGCCAAACGGGCTTCAGCCGGGTATATCACCGCTGTGATGCCCTATTTCGGGTATGCTCGTCAGGATCGGAAAGACAAATCCAGAGTGCCAATCAGTGCTAAACTGGTGGCAAACCTCCTCCAGGCCGCCGGCGCACACCGTGTCATGACGATGGACCTACATGCCGATCAGATACAGGGCTTTTTTGACATTCCTGTAGATCACCTGCGAAGTGAGGCCATTTTCATCCCTTATCTCCAGAAGCAAAACATGGAGTCGGTCATCTTCGCCTCCCCCGATGTGGGAGGTGTGAAGCGTGCCAGGACATATGCCAAGTATTTCGGTTGCGATCTGGTGATCTGCGACAAAGAGCGGAAACGAGCCAATGAAGTGGCAGGAATAACCGTTATCGGAGAGGTCCAGGATGCCGATGTGATCTTGGTCGACGACTTGATCGATACTGCAGGTACGCTCTGCAAAGCAGCTGATGCACTGATGTCGAAGGGCGCGCGTAGTGTTCGGGCGATTTGTTCACACCCTGTATTGTCAGGCAAAGCATATGAGAATATCGCCAATTCTTCCCTTCAGGAACTGATCGTTTGTGACACCATTCCACTCCAAACGGAATCCCCGAAAATCAAGGTCTTATCGACCGCCAAGCTCTTTGCCAAAGCCATCCGGAACACGCACGAGCACCGATCAATCTCCGCCCTTTTCGTGGAAGGATAGATTTTTTGAAAAAAGGTCCTCATTATAAGCATATTACCACCTAACCCCTTATCTTTGCGTGCCATTTTACAAAGCGACAAGATGAATTACATACAGATAGCCGGAGAGCCCCGGGAAACCACAGGAAAGAAATCTTCAAAAGCCGTGCGCAACAATGGAGCAGTCCCTTGTTGTATCTATGGTGAGAAGAACATCAACTTCTCCACAACCGGGAAGGAACTCAAAACATTGGTTTATACCCCGGACTTTAAACTGGCGGATATTACCATTGATGGAAAGACCTACAAGTGTATCTTGAAGGATATTCAGTTCCATCCAACGTCTGAGTCAATCGTCCATGTCGACTTTCAGGAACTGATCCCGAATCGCGCCATTAAGGTGGAAATTCCAGTTCGTTTGACTGGCGTAGCAAAGGGTGTAAAGAATGGTGGCAAAATGCTGAGCCTTCTCCGTCGGATCAAAGTGAAGACCTCTCCTGAGAATTTAGTCGATGAATTAATCGCTGAAGTGAGCCACCTCGGTCTGGGTCAGGCCATGCGTGTGAAAGAAGTACAAATTCCTCCTGGAATTGAAGTTCTGGTTGCACCGAACATTCCAATCTGCCAAGTGGAGATCCCACGTGCCCTGCGGAGTGCCACCTCTGCTGCAGAAGCAGAAGTTGCTGCAGCTCCAGCAGAAGATTCTACAGAAGAGTCTGGCGAGGAATAAGTCCTCTCAACATAACCAAGATCGAAAAACCC
>JAHEAU010000245.1 GCA_024642625.1 Lewinellaceae bacterium | reverse complement strand
TGTGCCTGATTGGCACAGTAGTGATGTCGCTTGCGGCATATATATTCTGGGATGGCATCATTGGCTATTATGGGTCTATCTCGCCACTTTATGTGCTGTATTTATACTTCTTTATTCCAATTCTTATCCTCAGGGGTGTGATCCAGGTGTTGAGCATGTATATCAGTAATTTTCATCGAATAGTTGTCCCTAGTTTACTCAATGACCTGTTGATAAAAGCGTCGCTTCCTGTTTTTATTTTATTGGTACATTTTGACATTTGGGATTATCATGCCCTTATTATAGGCGTCCTGCTCAATTTTGTCCTTGTTTTTCTCGGTTTGTTGGTCTATCTCCATCATCTGGACCAATTGTCCTGGCGTATCGATTGGCTTTTTTTTAAAGGTCCATTACTCAAAGAAATGGGGGTCTATGCCGGCTATGGAATTCTGGGAAGTATGGGCGCTTCTATAGCTGTAAATCTGGATGTATTCATGATTGGCTCAATGTTATCTCCTCAAGCAACTGGTATTTATGGCATTGCCGCTATCATGGCAAATTTGATCAACCGACCCTTGGTTGCCATCACAGCGATCGCAGGACCGATCATCATGAAAGCCTGGGAAAGGAAAGATTACGAAGAGGTCCATAACTTATATAAAAAATCATCAGTGAACAGCTTTGTAGCCGGATCCCTGATCTTCTTACTGATCATTCTGAACCTTGATGATATCTATGCATTGATGCCCAATAGTTTATTGATCGGCCAAAATCGGAATGCCCTCTTGTTTCTTGGCGTTGCCTATTTAATCAATTTATTGACTGGAGCCAATTCGGAAATCATCGCCTATTCCAATCTGTTCCGTTGGAATTTTTATGGCATCCTGATTCTTGCTGGAATCAATTTGATTTTGAATTTTGTTCTTATCCAACAAATGGGGATCACAGGTGCTGCACTGGGAACATTGATCTCTTATGCTTTGTACAACCTGTTCAAAGCAGTGGTAATATTCCAGCGATATCGAATGCACCCATTTACTTCAGGACTGATGAGAATGATTGGATTGACTCTAATCGTGTATCTCACTTTTACTTTCCTACCACTAGAGGGGCATCATATATTCACGCTTATCATCCGTTCAGGGCTGATCTCGATAATCATCTTCTTGGGAATCTGGTACGGTCAGATTTCAGAGGATATTCATTCTCTTCTTGAAAAACTTTTATCCAGGTTTCGAATCGACAAGTAGATTTATTGTAACTGCAAATGAGATCTCTTTTGAATTTGAAGTGGCCCAAATTATCAATTTGAGATAATTGATACAATGTTGCCGCTCATCCTTCAACATGACTTAGCTTTATGCCTATACTGAAAGCCCTTCGTGAATAGAAACTAACGGATTGAACGTCACCGTCCTCAGTACATTTGATCGACAGGGAGGCGCTGCAGAAGCGGCCTTTCGCCATGTTGAAGCACTTCGTCAGGCGGGTGTAAATGCCCGTATGTTAGTCCGTACTGCTCGGGAGGATACTCCCTGGATTTCCGAGACAGGCTTCGGGTTCTTCCATGAGAAAAAAGTCCAATTTCTCGAATGGTCTGAACGTTTCCGGTTCATTCGGCATGCTGCTCAAAGAAAGGATTGGTTCTCATTTTCGATTGCTGATCTGGGTCAACATGTAGTAGACCACCCTTGGATTCAGGATGCGGATATCATCAATCCCCATTGGGTGCAAAAGGGCTTTTTGTCGGTCGCAGAACTGGCTCGACTCAGCCAACTTGGCAAACCCATGATTTGGCATTTGCAGGATATGTGGGCGTTCACCGGCGGGTGTCATTATGCCGGCACATGCACCGGGTTTACTCGTTCTTGTGGCCATTGCCCCTATCTCAAGTCGCCAGGGCCGCACGACATTTCGTCTACCATACTGGGCCAAAAAGTCAACATATTTGAAGATGTCCCTTTTCAAGTTTCGACTTCCAGTAAGTGGTTGCAACTAGAAGCTCAAAAGAGCTCGCTATTCAAATCCAGAGAAGTCTTCCATTTGCCAATGGGTGTCAATACAGACAAATATGTGCCAGGTGATTTGATCACTGCTCGCAAGCGACTTGACCTTCCTACTGATGGCCTGGTCTTCCTCTTTGTTGCCATGAACGCCAACGACCCACGGAAGGGGTTGAACGAGCTATCCAATGCCTTGATTGATCTTGCCGGCAACATTTCGCCTGTTCAACAAGAAAACATCACCCTGGCGGTTTTGGGTAAATTTGATACGGAACTTCGAGCAAACCTACCCTTTCGAGTTCATTCACTGGGATACAGAAGTGCTCTCCTGGATATTATGAATGCATACCAATCCGCAGACTTGTTTATCCTCCCATCCCTTGAAGATAACCTCCCCAACACGGTGCTCGAAGCCATGTCTTGCGAAACACCCGTCGTTGGATTTCGCTCCGGAGGTGTACCCGAAATGATTGACGATAATCAAAACGGGTTGCTAGTTCCCTCAGGAGATTCGTTGTTATTAAGCCAGGCTCTGAATCAATTCATCCAACTGCCCGATCAGGAACGAATGCTATGGGGTCAACGGGCCCGGAAGGCAATGGTTGAACGCTACAGTTATCCAGTAGTAGCAGCGAAACACATCGATCATTACCAAGGGCTTTTGCGATCATCCAATTGACGTGTCTCCATTTCTTACCTTTGCGGCGAATCAAAAAATGGCAACTCCATGACCTTTGACAACTTGCATCTTGACCTGCAGGATCAGATTCTGACTGTGACAATGGATCGAGAATCTGCACTCAATGCCATTAACATGGCTACAATGGATTCCCTGCACAGGCTTTTTGGTCATTACGTGCCAGATCATGATGGCATTTCGGGTGTTATTTTGACTGGAGCTGGCCCAAAGGCATTTGCAGCTGGTGCAGATATCAAGGAATTTGCCAGTTTCAGTGCCCAGGAGGGGAAACGCCTCTCCGCAAAAGGACATGAAACCTATTTTCTGATTGAGAAAAGCCGTGTTCCAGTCATCGCGGCAGTGAATGGATACGCTCTTGGCGGAGGCTGCGAACTAGCTATGGCTTGCCATATGCGCATCGCTGGTGAACATGCCAAATTCGGGCAACCCGAAGTCAATCTCGGGCTTCTTCCAGGTTATGGTGGAACGCAACGATTGGTCCAGTATATTGGTAAAGCCAAGGCAATTGAACTCTTGTTGACAGCTGATCTGATCAATGCCCAGGAAGCTCATCGTTTGGGCTTGGTGAATCATGTGGTGCCTTCTGGAACTGAAGTAGAAAAGGCGCGAGAGATTCTCCTCAAGATCAGTGAGAAAGGGCCTATCGCTGTCCGTAAAGTCATTGAAGCTGTCAATGCATACTTCACTGAAGATACCGATGGATTCCATTTTGAGGTAGAATCTTTTGGATATGCCTGTGGTACTGATGATTTTCGAGAAGGTTCAAAAGCGTTCCTTGAAAAACGCAAACCACATTTTACGGGCCATTGAACACCAACTATTTTATCTTGAATTACGTAAGTCGTTGACATGATACCTGAACAACCGATCCAGACAGACCTTTTGATCATTGGTGCGGGACCAGCGGGTTTATTTGCTGTTTTTGAAGCCGGATTGCTGAAAATGCGGTGTCACTTGATCGACTATTTGCCCCAACCTGGCGGCCAATTAACCGAGATCTACCCCAAGAAGCCCATTTATGATGTACCGGGCCTCCCTTCCGTCCTGGCTGGAGAACTGGTAGATAATTTGATGGAACAGATCGCTCCATTTTCTCCAGGATTTACACTTGGTGAGCGCGCAGAAACAATCGAAAAACAGGAAGACGGTCGATTTCTAGTCACCACCGACCAAGGCACGCAACACATTGCACCTGCCGTTGCGATCGCAGGTGGCCTTGGTGTTTTTGAACCTCGTAAACCACCAATCCACAATATAGGGGATTACGAAAACAAGGGAGTCTACTACATCATCAAGGACCCTGCATTTTTTGTCGAAAAAAATGTGGTCATTGCCGGGGGTGGCGACTCCGCGTTGGATTGGGCAATCTATCTCGCAGAACGCGGATCAAAGGTCACCATGGTTCATCGGCGGACCGAATTCAGAGGGGCACCCGATTCTGTTGAGAAAATGGAAAACTTTGCGGAAGAAGGCAAAATCGAATTGCTAACAAATGCACAAGTGACCGGGCTCGGCGGAAATGGAAAACTCGATCAGGTTGAAATCACATTTGCGGATAATTCAAGACAAACAATTTCAACAGAGGCATTTCTTCCACTATTTGGATTATCTCCCAAATTGGGTCCAATAGCCAATTGGGGATTGGAACTTGACAAGAACGCCATTGTCGTTAATACACTCGACTACAGTACCAATGTGCCTGGCATTTATGCCATTGGTGATATCAATACGTACACCGGCAAACTCAAATTGATCCTCTGTGGCTTCCATGAAGCGACCTTGATGGTCCAATCCGCATTCCTGCTGGCATTCCCGGGAAAAAAATTAAGTTTTAAATACACGACGGTCACTGGTATTGAAGGTCTGGACTCTGCTTCGTAATCGAAATCACAACAACTTTTCCTGAATGGCGTTTCTTTGCAGCGTATGAAGGACATGATTCAAATCACGCTGGTCGATCGGCAAGGCGAAACCCATTATCTGGATGCACCTACAGATATGGGACTAAACTTGATGGAGCTATGTAAAGCCAATGAGTTACCGGTCAAAGGCACTTGTGGCGGTATGGCCTTGTGTTCAACATGTCACCTTTACATTGAAAGCAACCATCACCTCCCAGAAGCAACCAACGACGAAGAAGATATGATGGACCAAGCGTTCTTTGTCAAGGAGAATAGCCGGCTCGGTTGCCAGATCAAGCTTTCAGATGATCTGGATGGTTTGGTTGTCCGATTGGCACCAGAAGACGAGGAGTTTTAATCGGAGAACTTCATCGAATAAGATGAACATCACCACTTCTGGAAAAAGTCAATACATTGTTGATCTGGGCGCGATAATGCCAGTATTCTATGTCATATGCAAACACTGATGGATC
>JAHEAU010000038.1 GCA_024642625.1 Lewinellaceae bacterium | reverse complement strand
TACCTCCGAGGAAGGATTCATCCCGGTGATCCAATTTGGCGAACGCTGGAAGGGCCGCCAACTGGAAGAAGTGAGGGATCTGGATGTGGACATATTGTCACGATTCGGATACGATGGCCAATTTTATGCACAGATTGCTGTAGACCCATCCCTTCGACATCCCGATATGCAACGCGCAATGGATCGGCCCCAATACAGGGCCCGTCGTGTCGGACTTTCCCTGATTGCATTTGTTCTGGGTGCCGGTCAAACCTGGTGGATTCTGCAGAGTTATGCCCTTCTAAATTTGTTCTTCTGGATCTTTCTGTTTACCCTGATTTGGAAAACAATTGGATTCCATCGAATCCGGGATGTTTGCCTTGCAATAGCACTCCTCTGGACCACCGGCACGTTGGTGTCCGTCGGTAAAGCACTGACGGATCTTCCGGCTGTTGTTCTTAGTCTGACAGCCATTAGCCTGCCAATTTCCGGATTTTGGTTTTTTATACTCCTTGGTTTCACCGGACTTGTCAAAGAAACATCCATTCTCAGTTTTCCCGCTGCATGGGAAGAGTTCAAGAAGGCAGGGTTTTGGTCCCTGAACGGATTGAAATGCTGCCTTTTATTGATTCTCCCCCTATCACTCTGGATGATATATGTGCATTTTACATTAGCACCGGGACGGCCTGTTGGCTCTGGAAACTTTGCTTTTCCATTCTTGAATTTCTATGATAAGATCACGTTGACCATAGCTGACATCAAGGCATCTGATGGCCAACCACTCTTCTTTCGAATTGGCCAAATTATGGAAATCGTCAGTTTGTTCACGATGATTATTCAAGCAATTTATCTTTTGTCAAAACCGAAATGGCTGGACAGATATTGGCAATTCGGGATTGCCTTTGCCATTTTGCTATTTGTTCTTGGACCATCCGTACTTGCCGGCCAATATGCGTATTCACGTGTACTACTTCCACTTACGTTTTCATTTAATTTGTTGATCCATCGATATGAAGGGACGTCCGGATATAGATTATGGTTTATTCTTGGAAATAGTGGACTGGGAGGGTTGGCTGGTCGGTTTGTGCTAACGCTTTTGGGATACTAACTAATGATTTCAGGGTGATGCATTTAAGTTGTTTAGACGAACCTCTGTTAGCAAAGACAGATACCCATTGCTGCCACAAACTTCACTACCTTTGCACCTTGGAAGAATGTCAGAAAGGACCCTTTCCGGAAATCTTCTTAACTTCTTAGCGAATTCACTGAATCATGATCAATAAAGTTACTCTAGTCGGAAATTTGGGCAAAGATCCCGAAGTACGTCGACTGGACAATGGTGTCGTTGTAGCCAAATTTTCGGTTGCCACAAATGAATCGTACAAGGATAAAGGTGGTGAATGGCAGACCCAAACAGAGTGGCATGATGTTGTCGTATGGAGACAATTAGCCGAAAGGGCAGAACGCGACTTAAAAAAAGGCAAGCTGGTCTATATCGAAGGCAAGTTGACTCATCGTAAATACACCGATGCCAATAATGTTGATCGGTACGTTACAGAGGTCGTTGGGAACATGGTACGGATATTGGAACGGAATACGGATCGTCCTGGACAGTTTCCAGATGCATCAGATGCTCCTCATTCAGATTTCAGCACACCCGATGAACCAAAGCGCGACAATTCGTCAGGCGAAACTCAAGATGATGACCTCCCATTTTAAGGTCATCTCACGCCCATGTGGCGAATTGCTCACCAAATCAACCCTCCTTGGAAAGCGATCCTGACCCTGTAATCGCCCTGGCAGGCATGGTCCTGTCGATGAGTATCGACCCGGGAACGATTCTGAGCTTTGTCCTCTTCATTGTTTTACTCATCTGTTCAGGCTTACTGTCTTCCTCTGAAGTGGCCTTCTTTTCTATTTCTGTCACCAATCTTGAAGAACTCAAAGAAGAACGCACGCATAGTGCTCAACGCATTTTGCACCTGTTGGATAGACCTGGAACCCTCTTGGCGACCATCCTGATCAGCAATAATTTTGTCAACGTTTCCATCATTATTGTCTCTGAGTTTCTGCTTCGGAGCCTCTTACCTGTGATGACCTGTGTCGGTTGGGCGGAATGGATCATTTTACATATCGGATCCCTGGGCTTTTCCAATGAAAGTCTGGGAAAGGCTTTACATTTTACGATTTCTGTCGTCGGGGTCACAATGATCCTGGTTTTAATGGGTGAAATTCTCCCCAAAATTTATGCTCGTCTGAATGTGATCCCTCTGGCACGGTCCATGTCTCGATCACTCATTATTCTTTCCAAAGTTTTCCGTCCCATTACAGCCATTATGGTCAATTGGACAGATGTCCTCGAAAAACGAATTGCCCGACATCGGGTAGAAGAAGGTCCGAGTTCCTCTGAGATTAATAGTGCTATAGATCTGACTGTCAGCAATGGCAAGCACACCATCAAGGAAGTGGACATTCTGAAACGTATCGTCCAGTTTGCAGATGTCACAGCCAAACAAATCATGCGTCCCAGAACGGATATAGTTGCTGTTGATTTCGATGCGCCCTATTCTGATCTCCTGCATATCGTCCGTGACTCTGGCTATTCACGTATCCCTGTGTACGAAGAAGATCTCGATCACATCCAGGGAGTTGTTTACACAAAGGATCTGATCGGATATCTGCAGGAAGCCCCGGATTTTCAATGGCAATCGTTGGTACGTACCGAAGTGCTATACATCCCTGAATCCAAGAAGATTAATGATTTGTTGAAAGAGTTCCAAACCGAACGTCGCCATATCGGGATCGTTGTGGATGAATATGGTGGGACTGCCGGCTTGGTCACCCTCGAAGATATCATGGAAGAAATCGTCGGTGAGATCAAGGATGAATTTGACGATGAAGTAGAAGTCAACTTTCAAAAACTGGATGAACGGAACTACCTCTTTGAAGGAAAGACCTTGATCAATGACGTATGCCGCATCATCGGCATTGATGTATCTACGTTTGAAGAAGCCAGGGATGATGCCGATTCACTGGCTGGCCTTGTCCTCGAACTTGCCGGGATTATTCCAAGGCGAGATACCGTTGTTGATTTCAACGGATATATTTTTCGTGTGACCAAGGTGAATAAAAAGCGCATCGAAGAAATCAAATTGACCCTACCCGAAAACGGATGAACAGAATAGTCGTTGCCATTTTCTTTCTGATCATGACCGTGGTCGCATGCACTACGGAATCAGAAATCAATCCACGTCCCAGAGCCTATCCTCGTGTTCATTATCCGGAGCGGAATTTGGTGTCTTATTCCCAGCAAGATTGCCCGTTCACCTTTTCGTATCCGGACTATTTCGCATTGCACAGAGACAGTACATACTTTGATAAGTTTATTGATAATCCGTGCTGGTTTAACCTGCATGCGGATAACTTCAATGCCGATATCCATTGCACGTATACAGAGTTTGGATCCTACACTCAATTCCAGCAACTAGTCCAGGACGCCTTTCGCCTGGCAAATGAACAAAACAAGCGAGCCAGCTATATCGAAGACTTCAAGATCATCCTACCCAACGGCATATCCGGTATGGCCTTTAGCATGGAAGGGCCGAGTGCGTCACCATTCCAGTTTTTTCTCACGGATAGTGTTCAGCATTTCTTTCGGGGTAGCCTCTATTTCAATGCCCGTCCTCAACCGGATTCTCTTCAGCCAGTGACCGAATATATCCGTGAAGATCTGACCGGAATGATTCAGTCATTTCAATGGAAATAGTCTTGCAAAAGGCTTTGGTATAATAAACCCTAATTCAAGCTGAACACTACCGGAAAATCAAAAATGACCGGTACTTTCTGTCCTCCTTTTTCAGCTGGTTTAACCCCTCTGCGGATGATCTTCTGAACCATGAAGACCGCTTCTTCGTCGCATCCAGCACCAATTTTCTGAACAGGAGTAGCACTGATATACCGACCATTTGCATCCAGGTGTACACGGACCTTTACTGTTCCCGTAACGCCGTTTTGACTTGCTATTGCCGGGTATTTCAAATCCCTCCTGTTTTCGATCACTGCCTGCTTTAGAAACATAGGTTTCACATCCAGAACTTGGGCCTCTACAGCATCAGGAGTACCCGAATAAAACTGATCGGTCTCAACATCTGTCCATTGTTCCGCATCCAGATTGGCCTGGGTTTGACTGTTCAGATTCAGTGTGAAAAGAAACAGGGAGGACAGTAAAAGGAAGTAGCGCATGTGCCGGATTTTTATCGAAAGTACGATCTTCCTACCATTCCACCATGATACCCACACTTGGTATCCTGGTTCCCGTCGCATCACTGATCTCTTTCAGGGCATAACGCTGCTGATCGGGTGGATCATTCGGGTTGAGGACAACAGGACCTCCCACTGGACGGTTATTCTCGTCTAACGGTCTGTCTAGGATCAATTGTGGAAAACCAACTGCATTTGCAGTTACATTCTCGATGTCAACATAGACATTCAGACTCCATTTGGAAAAAAACCACTTCTTGTCTACACGAATATCTATCCCATTTATTACTGTCGAGCGTTTGGTATTCAACTGATTGTAATCTGGAATGCCACGGCCATTTACATCCCAGTTTTGAACAAGGTCGGATGAACTCGAAAACGGGGTATAGGGCAGAGCGGTTTGGAATCGCCAATTCACACCTGCCTCCCAGTTTTTACCAAATTTCTTTCCTAGAGTCATATTTAATATATGCCTTGCATCCCATGAAGAGGCGACCAACATCCCGTTTTTATCTTCAAATTCACTCCACCCCAGGGTGTATGCCGCAATCCCATAGAAGCCCTTGAACAGCCGTTGTTGATACAGTACTTCAAAACCAAATGTTCTGCCCTTGCTTCGAGAAATAGCTGGTTCATTCCCAATCACCCCAAAGTCTCCTCCTAGGTTGGCCAACGTCAAACTGTCCCGGACTAAAAAGGGATAATTAGAATAGGATTTGTAATAGCCCTCAATCGAAATCCTTGAACTGGTGGATGTATTGTATTCAATTCCAGCAACCATGTGATCAGACCGTATAAAACCGACCCCATTTTCCCGATTAATTAGCTGACCATTTTCCTGATATCCCAATACCGTAAAAGGAGGAAGTTGATAGTAGCGTCCCACATTGGCATTGATCGAAATCCGATTTGTCAAAGCATAAGAAGCAGAAAGACGAGGTGATAGTTGTTTAAGTGGATTCGCCATTTCATCAGAATAGGTATTGGCATCCATTCGCAGTCCCAGTGAAAGAACCAATTTGTCTTCCATCATTTTACGGCTAACCTGGCCGAACAAGGACATTTTATGAAAATTCAGGTCTGAACTATAGTCAATGGTTTGAGATCCTGCACTCGTAAAAATGCGATTAAACGTTTGATTATTGTATTTCACAAATTCATATCCACCACCTATATTAATCTTGTAGTCGCCGAAACGCGTCGTGTTTTCTATGCGCAGTTTGTTTTCAATTTCCTGACTTTTATAATCCAGGATAAGATTGTTTTCCGTGCTCTCGTCATTCCCGGCATATTTTATTGCCCGGTTGTCCAGCATATTTCGACTGAGTACAAATGTCCAATATCCTTTATCGGCAAAGTGCTTATACACCAGACCATTGGTGTAATTCCATTGTGTATTTACAGGCAAATTATTCAACAAATATTGTTGTTCTTCCGTGTCGTCGGCCTTCAGGTTTAATGTAAACTGATCAATAGCTCCCAATCCGATAAATGTCAATTCATTTTTTTGGTCAATACGATGCTTGACCTTTACCTGAAAGTCATTATATGTTGGTAAAAACGGCAGGCCGAACGCCTGGAATAGAAACTGGAGGTAAGACCGTCTAGCAGAAAGAAGAAATGTGGTTTTATCACCAATTGGACCTTCAAGAGTGACCCCGACGTCTGTCGCACTAACTGTAGCTGTTCCGCCTAGACGGTCAGAACGACCATCCGCTTGCTGGAAGTTAAAAACAGAACTCAAGGCATTTCCCCGGTTCGCTGGAAATGCGCCACTGTAAAAATCTACTTCTCGGATAAAATTGACATTGATCAAACCGACTGGTCCACCAGATGCACCTTGAGTCGCAAAGTGATTGATGGTTGGAACCTCGACATCGTCCAGGAAAAACCGATTTTCATTCGGTGCACCGCCCCGGATGATCAGGTCATTTCGAAATGACGAAACGGAGGTCACGCCCGGCAAGGTTTGAATCACTTTTGAAATATCACGGTTTCCACCAGGATTTCTCTGGATCTCAGCGACACCGATTGTTCGAAGTGACAATGGACTTTCTTCAGTCCGTTTGAAGGGTGAGGCTTTGACGACGACTTCCTCCAGTTGAGTCGTTTGTTCCTCCAGCTGGAAATTCAAAACCACAGGACGGGCTGTTGTCACTTGGATCTCATACCGACTTTGGTCTTCGTAGCCGATATAACTGACCTGGACGGTGTACAATCCAGGGGTCAATCCATCCAGAATATAGTTTCCATCCAAATCGGTTGTCGTACCGGTCGTCGTGCCCGGAATGGCGATTGTGGCCAGCAGGATTGGCTCATTCGTCAGTGCATCTGTGACAGTACCCATAATCTTTCCGGATTGGGCCAATCCGTGATATCCAAGAAAGAGGCCACCAAGGATCAAAAACATGTTTTTCATCTCACTCAGGTTGTGGCTGAGGAAACACGAAATACCTGAATGGTGTTTTGAGACGAACCAGGTTTTTTAAAAATCACCCTAGAGCGACGTCCAATGTCATCATCACAGCAAACCCGAACAACGTCGCCAACGTCGCCAAATCAGTGTTTTTGGCTAATTGAGATTCAGGGATCAGTTCTTCTACGACGACAAAAATCATGGCTCCTGCAGCAAAAGAGAGGGCATACGGCAGGACAGATTGCATACTCAGCACCAACATCGCACCAGCTACCCCGGCAATTGGTTCTACAATTCCAGACAATTGTCCGTAAAAAAAGGACTTTCTTCTGCTCATGCCTTCCCGTCGCAAAGGAACTGAAACGGCTGTTCCTTCTGGGAAGTTTTGCAATCCGATACCAATAGCCAGCGCAATGGCTGCACCTAAAGTGGCTGAAGGCAGGCCATAAGCAACAGCGCCAAAGGCGACACCGATTGCCAATCCTTCCGGGATATTGTGCAGGGTGATGGCCAGTACAAGCAACACACTCCGACGAAGACTGGTTTTGGGTCCTTCAGCTTCTTTCATGGATAATCCCGGATGCAGGTGGGGTAACACCTTGTCTAACAAGGCCAGAAACAAGCCTCCGGTGACAAACCCGATTAATGCAGGTGCCCACTCCGGCAAACTGCTGGTTTCACGACTCATCTCAATAGCCGGTGCCAATAGGGACCAAAAACTGGCAGCAATCATGACTCCAGCAGCAAATCCCAGCATGGCATCGAGTACTTTTTGGTTCATTTTCTTGAAAAAGAAGACCAATGCAGCGCCTAAAGCTGTCACCGCCCAAGTGAACAAGGTGGCCAATAGGGCTTGATAAACAGGGTGTTGCTCAGCGAACCAGGTATATGCGGAATCCATAACTATTAATTTAGACAGGTCTAAAAATAGTGTTTGATTTGCTTCTGTGCAAGTGAATGGACGGCTTTATTCGCAGCCAGCACCTCTTTTCCACTTTCGCACTTGTCCTCACCGTCTCCAAAGTCGCTGACTACGCCACCTGCCTCACGCACCAATACGATGCCGCCGGCCACATCCCATGGGTGTAGTGCATATTCATAAAAGGCATCAAATCGACCACAAGCCACATAGGCTAAATCAAGAGCTGCACTACCCAATCGACGGAGGCCTCGCGTCTGCTCCATGAATGCTTTTAATACATTCAGGTAGCCATCTATATGCTGATAATCGTAATATGGAAACCCTGTTGCGATGAGACAGTCAGATAATTGGTCACGCACTGACACAAATACCTGCCGTCCATTGAGCCAGGTGCCTCCGCCTTCCCAGGCAACAAAATGTTCTTCCCGCGTTACTTCATGGACGATACCGAGAACCAGTTTCCCCTGGCGTTCCAACGCTATGCTGATCGAAAAAAAAGGTAATCCGTGCAAAAAGTTGGTGGTCCCATCCAAAGGATCAATAATCCATCGGTCAGTAGCTTTTTGTTGTTCGACCGTTTCTTCCTCCGTGAGGAAGCCGGCATCAGGAAGTAATGCTCTTAGTCCGGAAACCAGCGCTCGTTCTGCAGATTGATCCACATGACTTACCAGACTGTTGCGGCTTTTCAGCTCGATTTCTCCTTCGGTTACCGTGCCATATGCCGCTTTGATCTGCTCGGCGACCTGCCGAACGACCTGGCTGGCTTCCATAGCCAAATCGGCCATTGATTGTCCTGCATTCATAGCGGAAGATACCAACTGAATGTCTACCCGATAGAATGACCTCTCTACTTTGCAACAATGTTGATCATCTGATTGGAACTTTCGATCAGGAGCAACGACACCTTCATGTCTCGTAGTACCTTTGCAGTCCTATGCGAACCCTTTACGAACTGCTCAAGCCTATCCTCTTCCGTCTGGATGCCGAAAAGGCACATTATCTCATGATGGGCCTCCTCCAGAATATGGCCGACATTCCGCCTGCTCATGATTTGATGGGTAAGATTTGGGCAGGTGGCAATGATGGTCTTTCCAAAACTGTTTTTGGATTGACATTTAAAAATCCCATCGGGCTAGCTGCCGGGTTTGATAAGGATGCCCGATTCATTCGCGAACTGGCATTACTTGGATTTGGCTTCATCGAAATTGGTACCCTCACGCCTCGCCCTCAAGCAGGAAACCAAAAACCCCGTCTGTTTCGGCTCCCGCAAGACCGCGCTTTAATTAACCGGATGGGTTTTAATAATGAAGGGGTCGATGCTGCCGTGTCACGCCTGCAGCGACTTGTCCGGCCAGAAGGGCTCATCATTGGTGGAAACATTGGTAAAAACAAAGACACACCCAACGACAGAGCAGTAGAGGATTACCTCATCTGCCTGAAAAAACTACGGCCTTGGGTCGACTACTTTGTGGTGAATGTTTCTTCCCCAAACACACCGGGTTTGCGGGAACTGCAGGATAAGGAACCGTTGCGTCGACTGTTATTGACCCTCCAGGATGAAAACCAAAAGGGTGTTCATTCTCGGCCTATCCTGCTGAAAATTGCTCCCGACCTCGAACAGGGCCAACTCAATGATATTGTCGACATTGCAGCTGAAGCATCATTGGCTGGTCTGGTGGCCACGAATACCACCATTGAACGCCAACCTTTGGTCTCCCAGCCGTCAGAATGGCAAGCTTTGGGTGCCGGCGGACTCAGTGGTGCGCCGCTTCGGGAACGTTCTAACGACATCCTCGGTTATCTGTCCAGGCACTGTCCGTCTAGTCTGCCTTTGATAGGTGTTGGTGGGATCGATTCCCCTGAATCCGCAAGAGAACGATTGACTTCCGGTGCCTCGTTAATTCAGATTTATAGTGGTCTGATTTTTGCTGGTCCTAAATTGGTGAAATCGATCAAAGCAGATCTGAGTTTACGTCCCATTACCGATTAAACCCTCCCTTTCGACCTGCAAAATGGTAATCCGTTCGTGTGTTAGTGCACCGTTTGGTACACCTGTTGCAACTTATGAATGATCGAAAAAGGGAATCATGTTACTTATTCTTACACTCATCCTCTTCACAGTGATCGGCAGTATCATATGGGATCGACACCATGGATTCTATCGGGATGTCCGATTCTGGATCTCAATTCTCTGTCTGGGATTCCTGATCGGGATCGGCGTTACACATTACGTGTGATAGGAATCAATCCAGGATCTTGAGGCTCATATCCAGCGCCTGAGCTGAGTGGGTCAAGGCACCTATGGAGATGTAATCCACTCCGGTCAATGCAATCTTGCGTACAGAACCCAGGTTGACACCTCCTGAGGCTTCTGTCTCAAATCGTTTGTTGACCAACCGAACGCCCTCTTTGAGCAATGGCAATTCAAAATTATCGAACATGATCCGGGTTACCTTTCCAGTATCCAGCACTTCGAAAAGTTCCATCAGGTTTTTGACCTCTACTGTAACCTTAAGTTCGGTACCCTTTGTTGCTTGATATGAAGCTACCTTTTCTATCGCTTCAGTGACCGAACCACAGGCTGTGATATGGTTGTCCTTGATCATAAACCAGTCATACAGCCCGAAGCGGTAATTGTGGCCTCCGCCCATTTCAACGGCCCATTTTTCTAAAAAACGAATGCCTGGCGTAGTCTTGCGGGTATCCAATAATTTGACAGGCAGGTCTTCAACTTCAAACAGGAATCTATTTGACAGAGTGGCAATGCCACTCATCCGCTGCATACTGTTCAGGACCAGACGCTCAGCTTTCAACAACGCATGTGTTTGACATTCTACAGTGAAGACGATGTCACCATCATGGACAGGATCACCATCCTTATTACGAAATGTTAGAATTGCGGAAGGATCAACGTGATTGAAAATTGCTTCGGCCAGTTCCAAACCGGCAATGATACCAACGTCTTTGACCAGGAGTTTTCCCTTACTCCGACTGTTTGGATCGATGCAAGCCAGCGTTGTAACGTCACCATCCCGGATATCTTCCTCCAGGCATTGATGAATAAACTTCAGGATTTGTTCGGGCTCAGGGTGGTAAGGTTCCATAAGGCGAAGATACGCCAGGTCAACAGATCAGCTCGCGTTTTCCAGGTTCTCTTCAACAGGTTGTACTTTCCGCATCAATGCAATAGCCACTGCAATGAAGACAAAATTCTTGATGATGTATTGGCCGACAAGAGTCAGACCATAAGGGAAGTGGGTAAAGAAAGCCTCTGGAATAAGAAATGCTGGTGTTAACGTGCAAATCATATGGGTGAACATAGCCCAAAGAGCAAAATGCATCAACCGATTGCTCATGAACATCAAACCGACTCCGACTTCCCAAATCGCCAGAAGATTCAAGGATAAAGGCGGTTGGACCAGACCAAACGTCAATAAGGTGATAGTTTGTCCTGCGAGATCTTCTGCAGGGCTCAAATGTGGGAAGAATTTTAACATCCCGAACCACACATAACATATCCCTATGCTGATCCGAAGAAAATCTATGATGTGGCGATCTACCCAATAACGTGCCTGTTTGACCATGACTTCAATCTATCATTTGGCGATATTGTTTAGGAAGCAAATAGTCTGCCAAAGGATAGCTAGAGAAAGAAATATCAATGTCTATAGTGTTCAGAAATCGCAGTAAATGATCGTTTCAAAGAAAAATTTTTCTCATCGTTTGGTTTATTCATAAACTCATACTACATTTGCAGTGTATTAGTAATGTAGTACACTATGACTATAGAAACATTAATCCAGATTGACGGCCTTCGTTTTGGGTACAAAAAGGGAAAGCCGCTATTTAGTGATCTTGACCTCCATCTTCAAGGAGGGCAGATTTACGGCCTCCTTGGCCGAAACGGCGCAGGCAAAACGACTCTGCTCCGGATCATTGCCGGCTTACTCAACCCCTGGAGCGGCGATGTAAGGACATTGGGACATCATGCCTTTGAACGGTCTGCCCGCATGTTGGAAGACATCTGCTTTATTCCGGAAGAGTGGGCCGTACCTGATCTTGATATTCAGGATTTACCTCGGATTTACGCTCCATTCTATCCAAAATTTGACACAGATCTCTTTTGGAAGCTAGTCGCCGAATTTGACCTTCCTTCCTCCGGCAAGCTGACAGGATCCTCATTTGGACAAAAGAAGAAGGCCATCATATCATTTGGATTGGCAACCAAGGCCCGACTCCTGATTTTGGATGAACCGACAAATGGACTAGACATCCCTTCCAAGAGTCGCTTCCGTAAAATTATTTCCTCCAGTATCCATGATGAAACCTGCATGTTGATTTCAACGCATCAAGTGCGCGATATGGTCAATCTCATCGACCCACTGATTATACTTGATCAAGGACAAATTATTTTCCAACAGGATCTCGCTACAGTTGCTCAAAAATTGCGATTCCATGTACATACAGGCCTTCAGGAACCTCTCGATGCCTGGTATGCAGAACGGATTCCTGGCGGTTATATGGCAGTCAGTGAGAATACCACCAACGAGGATACGGATGTCGACCTGGAAGTGCTGTTTAATACAATTATTCAGCATCCAGATCGGATCCAAAAATTGTTTAACGCTTAATCTTTCCCTTCAATGGATATGACATTTCGTACGCCCATCGTAAAACACCTTGTATTTCGGGATCTCTATATGAATAGAAAATCCATACTCATCTTCTTCGGTGTTCTTGTCGGCTTGTTGTCCTTGTTTGGCAGTATTGCAAAAATGGACCAAAATGGGCCAAACCCCGACTTTCACTTTATGTGGTATGGTACATTCTTTTTCATTTTTGGCATTTTCCAAACAGGGGGTGTATATACTGAATTTGCTCAACCTGCTACTCGTCAGGATTACCTTCTCTTGCCCGCATCACATTTGGAAAAATGGGTATCCCGCTGGTTTCGAACCTTGCCATTATATATCCTGGCTTTTACCCTTATTTATTGGGTCGCTTCCTGGATTATGAACCTCATCTGTCTTGCTGCTTTCGGAGAATTTTACCTGACTTTCCAACCATTTCACAATGAAATTTTTTCATTTTGGAAGATTTTTATTGTGATTCACGCTGTATTCAGTATTGGTGCCATTCATTACAATAAGGCAGCTACAATGAAGACAACGCTTACTCTCTTCATTCTACTATTTGCCATTTCGTTGATCGGTGGAATGACGGCATGGTCCCTGTTTCAAAGTATGACAGAAGGGGGCGTCATCATAAAACCCGCCTTTTCCTTCAAGTTATCTGAACATATGAACTATTTGCTTGGGATAACGGGTAAAATTATTCTCTGGTTCGGATTGGTGCCTTTGTTCTGGTGGATATCTTATCTCAAATTAAACGAAAAAGAAGTCTGATGCAATTTGCAGATCAACGTAGCATATACTTGCAGATCGCCGATTTAATCTGCGATACCATTCTCGCAGGTGATTTACCCGATGGTGAACGTGTTTCTTCCGTCAGGGAAATGGCCTCCAGTATCGAAGTAAATCCCAACACGGTACAACGGAGCTTTTCATTCCTTCAAGACCAGGGAATCCTTGACAATAAACGAGGAATCGGCTATTTCATTTCTCAGGATGCTTACCAAAAAGTCAAATCCATGAAACGTGACCAGTTTATTAAGGAGGAAATTCCTCAACTTTTCCGGACAATGGAATTGCTAGGAATAGATTTCGATGATTTACAGACAATATTTAATCGCCACAAACAACAGATCTGATTATGAAAACCAGTAATAAACTTTTACTATTCCTGCTGGGTACGATTGTTTTCATACTTATTTCATCCATGATCTACATGCGTTTTTTTGGATTAAATATGAGTGATAAAATAGTTGGTTCAGGGATAAGTAAACACGAAGTCAGGAATCTGAATGGATTTTCTTCTGTTCAAATTAATGGTTCATTTACAACGACGATCAGCCAGGGTGATACGTATCAAGTTGAAATAGTTGGTGATGAAAATATCATAAAAAATATCACCACCGAATTATCAGATAGTGCATTGTATATTGAATTTAAAAATGGTTTTTCATATCAAATGGATTCACCCATACATATTCACATACAAGCTCCTTTGTGGAAAAATATTGCGTTGCATGGAAGCGGTGATGTACGATCAAACAACACGATCCAAGGCAATCAATTGGAAATCCAGTCAAATGGATCTGGGGAAATTCAATTAGATCTAAAGTACGATGTCGTGAATGCTGATCTGAATGGATCTCCGGATTTGCAGTTGGCTGGATCAGCTACTTCGTTTTCTGTTCAATCCAATGGGTCTGGAGATATTTCCGCAGATCAATTTATTTGCAATAGAGTTAGTCTCTTTATTTCTGGGTCTGGGGATGCAAATGTTCATGCAGACTCTATACTGAATGTACAAATTAATGGTAGTGGGGATGTTACCTACTCAGGTAATGCGAGTATTATCAACTCCAAAATGTATGGTAGTGGGGAGTTGAATAAGCAATAGTTACTGTAGTCAGGGAGTTTGGAGGGGAGGCGTCGAGGAGAAGGTTATGAGTTTGGAGGGATAAATCGATTTCGCCTTTTGACCTGATTGACACACAAGAATTGTATTTCAGATAGCCCCATTACCTTTTACCTTTTACCGTCTCCATCCAGAGACAAATATCCTTTTTATCCTGCTATGCCCCGAGCACTCGGGGGCGAAAAGCGAAAAGCGAAAAGCTGGTCAAGAAGGGCAGGGCAGATGATTAGTGAATTGAGAACGCCCCCTCAATACGCCCTTATATTCTTCTTTTCCATATAATTGATAAATGCTCGATTGATCACCCTGTTGCCACCGGGAGTTGGATATTTTCCTGAAAAATACCAATCACCTTTATTCAATGGACATGCTTCATGGAGGTTTTCTAAAGTCTGATAGATCACTGTGACTGGAATGGTCATACCTTTTGGGGTGACAATCTTTGCAATTTCATCGGAAATTTCCTGTGCGGTATAGGCATCAAAAATATTGCGTACTTCATTTTGCATTTCAGAAAGAGGAAGCGTCTCTGAAAATTTACACCGATCATAAGCCTCATCCAATAAGTAGATCTTATTGTCACGACGCAACAAATTAACCAAAGCACGGAATGCGACAAATTCGCCCATTTTGCTCATGTCAATACCATAGCAATCCGGATATCTAATTTGGGGAGCAGATGACAGGATGATAATTCGTTTGGGGTTCAAACGAGCAACTATGGTAATTAAACTGTCTTGCAGAGTTGTTCCTCTTACAATTGAATCATCCAATAAAACAGCAGTATCAATTGCATTGCGAACGATTCCGTAAGTGACATCATAGACATGACTGACTAGTTCACCCCTTGCCTGATCGGCACTGATGAATGTGCGCAGTTTGGCATCTTTGACGACCAATTTTTCGACTCGCGCACGACGATTGAGTATGCGTGACAAATCACTTGTTGATGGATTTGCTCCCAGTGCTTGTATTTCACCAACCTTACGTTGGTTCATTGCATTGTCTATCCCTTCAATCAGTCCGAAAAAAGCGGATTCTGCAGTATTAGGAACAAAAGAAAAAACAGTATTCTCTACATCGTAATCTACTTCTTCCAACACCCGTTCAGCCAGCAGTTCACCCAACTTTTTTCGTTCCCGATAGATTTCTCTGTCTGTTCCGCGACTGAAATAGATCCGTTCAAAACTACAGGCTGCCCGATTACTCGGTTCCGTGAATGGCAATTCAGCTACCTCGCCATTTCGTTTGATGATCAACGCATGACCCGGTTGTAATTCTTTGACTTGCTCAAATTTGACATCTAAGGCTGTCTGTATGGCAGGTCGTTCTGAAGCCGCTACGACGACTTCGTCATCACAGTAGTAATATGCGGGTCGGATACCAGCTGGGTCTCGAATAACAAATGAATCACCATGGCCGATCAAACCTGCAATGACATATCCGCCGTCAAATTTACGGCTAGCCCTGCGCAATAAACGTTGGATATCGAGATGCTCAAAAATTAATTCGTTGATTTCCTGGTTGTCATACCCATCTGGCTTGAACCAGGTGTACAGTCGCTGGACTTCGTCATCCAAAAAGTGACCGATCTTCTCCATCACTGTGACCGTGTCGGATCGTTCTTTCGGATATTGACCCAGTTCGACAAGTTCATTAAACAACTCATCGACATTCGTCATATTAAAGTTGCCGGCGAGGACCAGGTTCCGGGTGATCCAATTATTTTGTCGCAGAAATGGATGGCAGGTTTCAATAGAATTATCGCCATGTGTCCCATAACGCAGGTGGCCAAGTAGGAGCTCCCCGGTATAGGGCATGTTTTTGTACAACCAATCCGCATCCTTGACCTGATCAGGGGTCAGGTCGGCAAAATGACCATAAATGCCACTAAATAGATCTTTGAGATAATCTGAATCAATGCTGCGTCTCCGACTGATATATCGTTCTCCTGGATCTGCATGGAGCTTGATGGTGGCCAAACCGGCACCGTCCTGTCCACGGTTCCGCATCTTCTGCATGAGCAGCCTGACCTTTTGGAGGCCATAAAGCGGATTTCCGTATGCCTCACTATAGTAGGAGACGGGTTTCAAAAGCCGGACAAATGCAAGTCCGCATTCGTGTTTGATCTGATCACTCATATGCTAAATCGTCTGCAAAGATAGTTCGTCCAGCTCCAACAGTGCCACATTCAGATAAGGCAGCTATTTTTGCCCCTAAAGTATCTACCTCAAAAAGAAACACAAAACATGAAAGGTTCTATCAAGTTCATCTTTGGCCTCGTCATTACGATCAGCACACTTACTCTGAATGCCCAAGAGGCTCGTCTTTTTCTGGATATTCCGGGCATCTATTTACATACATCCAATATTTCCGAACTCACGCAGAATGCAGGACTTGGGGCTGATGCCGGTTTTGGTATAGGGACTCACCACTTGATGGGTCGATTTCAGGGAGGTACAACAGTGACTGCTGATTTTGATTCAGACGCCATTGAAAAAACAATTGATTTTCAACCTTTTGTCCGGTTGGAAGCAGGTGCAGGCCTTTGGAGAACCAACGGTAATCAATGTGCTAAGCACAATACAAATGCCTTTACGGCTATGGCCAAAGGAGGTATTCAATACTTGTTTTCATTAGATAAAGACAATCTCCAATACACCGTTGGTATAGAATTGAGCTATTTCCGTATCCGGGATTATAAAAGCAACATGGAACTCTTTCTTGATGGTGGCTTAAATACAACATCAGAAAATATCTATCTTAATTTCGGATTCCGGCACTTCCTAAATTTGCGAGCGTATTGATCCTGATCAATCCTGGGCAATCGCCAGCGTAACAATACTGAGTTTTATATCTGTCAGTTGAAGTAGTGATAAAGCACATGCTTCCAGGGTGGCACCTGTAGTCATGACATCATCCACGAGAAGAATATGCTTTCCCGTGATGCGCCGTTGTTCCTGGACAACAAAGGCCCCAACCGTATTATCCAACCGTTGTTGACGCGATTTATGTGTCTGTGTTTCTGTCTTCCGAACCCGGGACAGTCCTCTTTCATGGACGGGTACTCCGAGGCCTTCAGCTAAACCTCTCGCCAACCAGGCGCTTTGGTTATAACCTCGTTGATGTTCGCGAGTTGGATGTAATGGTACCGGTATTACCAGGTCAATAGTTGTATAACCAGGTAACTCCTTCAGTTCCCGACCATAGTGCCGCCCCAAATGCAATGCCGCTTCCTTTCTTCCCTGATACTTGATCCGGTGCAACAGGTATTGAACTGGAGTGTCTTTCACAAAATAAAACATAGCGGTGGCCGCTTCAAACGCAAACCGACCAGTCAGACGACGAGTCATGGGATTTTCAGAAAAAAGATGAAAATCTGTGCGAGGTAACTCAAATTGACAAGTCACACAAAGCGCAGAATCCCTGGTTGGGTGGTGGATGCCACACGCAGCACAGAGCTGTGGGTAAAGAAGATCCAGAAGATCTTCAACGTAATGTTGAGCCAATGCAAACATCTCACCAAACTGGTCTGGTATAGATCCAACCAGTCATCCGAAGTTAGTGGATTCAAACTGATCTAAACATCCTCATTCTCGTCTTCCAAATGAAGAATATGGAGAAGTCGATGAAGAAGTGGGGCGAGAAAAACACTGATCGTAGTCAGAAAAGCTACCCCACTATACAGTGCATAAAAGGATGCAAACAGCTTGGATGTGTCATCTCGCATCACATCAATCGGACCCATGCCAGTCAGGATCATGGAAGCATTGAGAAGCGAATCGATCCATCCCAAACCAGCAGACCAGTGATAGCCAAGAATACCGATGGCGAGTGAAAAAAGCAAGATTATTGCTGAAAATCCAAGATAGCGAGCCATTCGTATGGCAAAGTCACGAGGGCTCAACAATGGCTGAGAACGATGTTCAAAGATTGTCTTTCGCCTGGGCTTCATTCAGATGAACGATTCATTCTTGGAAGGAAAATAAACTGTGCCCCAAGATCGGAGAGAACAAACAGACATAAATGAAGTTCGGGATCCTTATACACGTTTCGAAATTCTGTCACCTTTTCCGGCTGGATAACCTGCTTGGCAGAAAACTCCTCCAGCGTGGAAACATGGATCGCCCATTTGTTATTCGGTCCTTTTTCTACCACGGGTAATCCGAGCTCAATTGTATCCGGATGGATCACAAAAATGGGATAGTTGGATACATCCTGCACGAGCACTTGATCGGCCAGTGTTCCCATCATCTTGATAAAAGGCTGTAGATCGGTTTTGATCTGCTGTAGTTTGTCTTCCGGTTCCATATGCACTGCGAAGGTAGACGATTAGATTTTTTCAAGTAATGCCACATTTTCAACATGGTGCGTATGTGGGAACATATCGACCGCTCGCGTTTTGATTACTCGGTAACCCTCACCCAACAGAGCAATGTCACGCGCTTGGGTCGACGGGTTGCAGCTCACATAGACGATGCGCGGTGGACCTAACTTTCGGATGGCAGCAACAACTTCAGCATGCATACCCGCTCGTGGTGGATCGGTGATCAATACATCCGGTCGCCCATATTTGGCCATAAAATCATTATCCATCACCAATTTGACATCGCCGGCATAAAACGTCGCATTTGTGATCCCGTTCAACACAGCATTTCCTCGAGCATCCTCGATTGCAGCTTCAACTTCTTCAATACCAATAATGGTTTCACAAGAAGCAGCTACATACAATGCAATACTGCCCAGACCTGTATAGAGGTCATATACTCGCTCCGTTCCTTTCAACCCGGCATATTCGACAACAACATCATATAGTCGTTTGGCTTGCCTTGTATTCGTCTGAAAAAATGACTTGGGACCCACTTGAAATTTGACATGACCCAATTCCTCAATGACTTGGTTGGGACCATGATATCTATGAATTGGCAGATCAAGGAAAAAGTCATTCAATTTCTCATTGACAAAATATTGCAGGCTGGTAATGGCTGGTACTGCTTCCAAAACAGCCTTCAAATAGGCCTCTCTTTTTTCGGCATCATCTTCGCCAAACCCGACAACAACCAGCGATTGGCCCGTAGTAAAGACGCGGACAACCAACTGGCGAAGGAATCCACGATGTTCCATGACATCATAGAAGGTCAGGCCCTGATCCTTTCCGATCTGTCGACACGCATGTCGAATCGCCTCGGAAGGGTCTGCCTGCAGGTGGCAGGTTTTCAGGTCCAGGATCTTGTCAAAAGCCTTTTGCGGATGCAGACCCAGGACATCCTGTTCGTTGGGTATACCAGACGCAATTTCATCCCGGGTGAGCCACTTTTTACAGGAGAAACCAAACTCCAGTTTGTTCCGGTAATGCGTCGTTTCCGGACAGCCCAGAATAGGTTGCACTTCTCCTGGATCGATATGTCCTATTCGTCGGAATGCATCCTCCACCTGCCGTTGTTTTTCGGCCAGCTGGAGCGAGTAATCCACATGCTGAAAGGAACAACCCCCGCAGAAGTCAAAATCTTCACAAAAGGGCGTAACTCGATGGGGTGATTTGGTCACATATTCAGTGACAACAGCTTCAAAAAACGACTTTTT
>JAHEAU010000037.1:6576-19790 GCA_024642625.1 Lewinellaceae bacterium | reverse complement strand
AGTTCAGTTATTCATATTGGAATTCGAAATAACGAAATATCGCACTGTTGTCAGAATCACGGATTTCCATGGATGACCAGATTCCACGGCAAGGTCATGATTTCCGCCTTCCGATTTCCGACTTCCGATTTTGATTTGACCCAACGCCCAACGCCAAATACCTAACGCCTCACCCTCCACTCTCTACTCTCTACTCATGTTTGGTCTTCGATCTTTGGTTTTCGGTCTTCGGTCTTCGGTCCCACACAGTAGAACTGTCGAATCGTACACCTGTTGAACTGGAACAAACAACGATCAACCTCCCTCTTCGGTCTTCGGTCTTCGGTCTTCGGTCTTCGGTCTTCGGTCCTTCCTTCGAAATAACTCAATAACGAAATAACCCAATAACCCCTCCCCATCGTAAGTTTGCACCATGCCACCGATATCCTTGGTCATTATTACCCTCAATGCTGAAGCCCATCTACGGAAATGCCTGACCAGTGCCTGCGTTTTGGTGGCTGAGATCCTTATCGTCGACTCGGGATCGACCGACCAGACCATATCCATCGCCGAAACCTTTGGTGCCCGGGTCATACAGAAATCATTTTTGGGGTTTCGGGACCAAAAGCAATTTGCAGTAGATCAGGCTGCCAATGACCAAATCCTGGTATTGGATGCCGACGAGTCTCTTTCTCCGGAGTTGGCCGCCGCCATCCAACAGCTGGGCGACAAATGGCCTGACAAGGCATACATGGTCAATCGACTCAACCACTTTAATGGGAAGCCGATCTATCACGGAGGATGGTATCCGGACAGGATCATTCGTCTGTTTGACCGGCGATCCTGTGGCTATGGGCCTGCAACGATTCATGAATCCATTCTGGTTTCAACCGGAATACATCCGGTTCAACTCAGCGGCCATCTGCATCATGATGCTTATCCGGATCGGACAGAACTATTCGCCAAGCAGAAGCGATACAGCCGACTTGCCGCTGAGGAGTTGAAGCGGAAGGGCATTCAGGGAAATTGGTTTCGAATTCTGGTCAAACCCACCTTCCGTTTTCTCAAGGAATATGTTTTCCAGAGGGGGTTTCTGGATGGGAAACTTGGTTTCCTGATTGCTCAGTCATCAGCACGTTATGTGTTCTGGCGCGAAAAAGAACTGTTTCGCAATCCAGCCTGACGCCACTGTCAACGACTTTTGTTTCGGATCAAACCAATGTATACTTGCCAATCGGTGTTGATTTTGCCAGCTGAGCTTATGTAAACAGGATGATTTGATCGACCATTTGTCCCTCTCATTTATCGTACCTTTGGACAAAGACAATAACCATGGAAAAACGGACATTTCTCAAATTATCAGGTATTGTTGCTGCAGGTACGATGGCTGGATGTTCACCCTTAAAAAAGGCTGTTGGCGTTTCCACATTGGGGAGATACCCATATACCTTGCCTGCCCTGACCTATGGATTTGCAGATCTGGAGCCGAATATCGATGCCTTGACGATGGAAATTCACCATGATCGGCATCACAATGGATATGTCAACAAACTGAACAATGCGTTAGAAGCTACACCAGGTATGCAAACCATGAATTTGGAACAATTACTGGCAACCATAAAGCCTGGTGATTCTGCTTTACGGAACAATGGGGGAGGTCATTGGAACCATACCATGTTCTGGAACTGGCTCTCTCCCAAAAAGACAGCACCAAATGAACGACTCACTCAGGCGATCAATCAAAAATGGGGTACCCTTGAAGCATTCAAAGGTGAGTTTGGGGATGCCGCTAAAAGCGTCTTCGGTTCCGGATGGGCATGGTTGTGCAAGGATGGCAATGGTAATCTGTTCATCACCTCTACACCGAATCAGGATAATCCTCTGATGACGAAGATCATCGACAAACCAGGCACACCCATTCTCGGAATTGATGTTTGGGAACACGCATATTACCTACATTACCAAAACAAACGCGCTGATTACATCGGCGCATTCTGGAATGTCGTCAATTGGAATCGGGTGAATGAACTATTTGGATAGCAACATTACTGCCCTATCCGAGAAGCCCGGAGCCCCCGCTTTTGCATCCGGGCTTCACGGCAGCAATCAGGGATTCATTTTCGCAAAAACCCAGCCTGCAACGCTAGTTTGAACAAATCCATATGCGATCCATGTCATGACCATTGATGCGCCGACATCAATCGCACTGAATGTGATCCACATGACAGGAATGGTTGCGACGATGATGTAAACCAAACCGAGTTCAAGTCCACGCATGATCCAGGATCCATGGAATTTTCCTTTGAATCGATCCCAGAACCAAGCCAAAGCAAAAGTCAGAATGAAGGGATGCACATAATACATCCAGTTGCGATCATCTTCAGCCCGGAAAATAGGGTTGTAATACTCCTCCGCCAAATTGGGAAAAAACGCAACCAGTACATACAGAATCCCTACACTGAAGGCCAACAATACAAAACCGGCAACGATAGCCGGAATAATGTGATTTCTCATAGCTTAGAATTTGTTTTCCCTAAAATACGCAGGCCGGAAGTCAACAAGTGACTTCCGGCCTGCAGAATGACGAAGATCATCGGATCTTTTCTTAGTTCACAACACCCTCCACGAAGGTAAATGCCTTTCCAGGTTTTCCGGCCCGGCCTGTACGTCCGATTCGGTGGATATAACTGTCAAATGTTTTTGGCGTCTCAAAGTTGATCACATGGGTCACATCACTGATGTCCAATCCACGTGCAGCAACATCCGTAGCAACCAGAATCGATGAACGGCCTGAACGGAATGATTCGAGAGCACGTTGGCGCTGACTCTGGGATTTATTCCCATGAATCTGCTGTGCCTTGAAACCGGAGCGAACCAGTTTGGTGGTCAGTTTGTCCACACGATGCTTGGTCTCCAGGAATACCAGGACCTTCTCAAACTCGGGTTTGTGAAGGAGGCTTTCCAGTGTCTCAAATTTGTCCATACCAGGCTCGATCCGGATCACATCCTGTTCGATGTGTTCTGCTGTTTGATTGCCTGAATGGACTTGTACAGTGACAGGGTCATTCAACAACTCCTGAATATACTGTTCCTGGCCTTTATCGATCGTTGCTGAAAACAACATGGTCTGGTGCCGGTTGGGCATCAGCTCGATGATCTTCTTGACATCATGGATAAAACCCATGTCCAGCATGCGGTCAAACTCATCCAGAACAAGCGTGGTAAATGGGCGAAGGTTTAATGCCCGACGCTGAGTCAGGTCGAGCAAACGACCAGGTGTACCAACGATCAGGTGATGACCTTGCTGCAATTTGCGCATGTCCGCATTGACACTTCCACCGCCGATAAAGGTAGCAGAGTACATGTTCAATCCTTTTGTCAGACTGCGGAATTCATCTTCGACCTGGAGTGCCAGTTCGCGTGTCGGTACGGTGACCAAGGCGGATGGGAAGTCGGGATCATGCAACCACATCTGGATCATCGGGATCAAGAAAGCGGCCGTTTTTCCGGTTCCGGTCTGGGCGATACCCAGAATGTCGCGACCAGCCATTCCTGGCTCGATCGCCTGATCCTGGATCGGAGTGGTGTGGGTGTACCCTTTGCCTGCAATGACTTTTTGCAATGCAGGGTGAAGGTCCAACTCGCTGTAGGCTCTTGTCTCAATAGTTGCTTCTTCCTGTTTTGGAAGTGCAGCCTGGATGAACTTGTGGTGGGGGATCTCCGCGCTCTTTTTGAATTTCTTACCGCGGGATGTCCCCCCGAATCGGGATCCGTCGCGCTGTGGTCTACCGGAATTGTTCCCTCCGGAGTGGGGAGCGGACGAGCGTGATGGTTTACGCTTGAACCGCGAAGTTGATTCATTTTTCATAAAACTGCTTAAAATGAGCCGCCTCAGGCCCGGCCGTGTCCGGCAGGATGGGTCCGGAACAGATCCGAGAAGGTCGGGCGGTCCGGTCGCGGAGCTGAATGGTTGACTCATTTGTCAAAACCAGATACTCCACTTGCAGGAAAAAGTAACGAGAACGAGGAGGTGTGAATAATTATTGAGTTAAACGGACTGCATTTCTTCCATTGGAATCCCTGCAGGAACCGGCAAATGATCCTGGCGTCCGAGCGTCTTCAGAATATGAAGATGGCCCCGAACGGCGTCCAGGAAATTTCGTTGTGAATGATACGGCAGACCGAACTCCTGAGCTGTTTCCTTCACAATCCGGGATATCCGCTTGTAATGGACATGACAGATGTTGGGGAACAAATGGTGTTCGACCTGAAAGTTCAAGCCTCCGACAAACCAGGCAAATATCCGGCTCTTGGGGGCATAATTCGTAGTGGTATATAACTGATGTACGGCCCAATTGTTTTCCAGGTTTCCAGTTTCGTCTGGTTTCGGGAAGTCAAGTGAAGGCATTACATGTGCTGTTTGGAAGATCATGCCCAGCAAGAAACTTGCTATATAGTGCATGGTCAAAAAACAGATCAGTGTAAACCACGGTGATACAGGTGTAAGCAACATGGGCAATACGAGCAAATACACGTAGTACCCAATCTTCCATACGATGGAACGAATTAAAAGGTTCCTGAATGGCTTTCCAGGCGCAATTAAACCTTGGTTTTTATATGAATTCAACTGGAGCATCTCCTTGCTCGTGATCCACGGAAGGGTCAGGAATCCATAAAAAAACAGCGCATACCAGTGCTGGTACCGATGAATCCACTTCCGTTCAACATGCGGAGAAAATCGCAGGAATGGTGGTGTGTCAATATCCTCATCCGCACCGGCAACATTGGTATAGGTGTGATGGAGGACATTATGCTGGATCTTCCAGAAATCGGCATTTCCACCGACCATGTTCAGTAAATAACCGATCAGGTTGTTCACTTTTTGATTCTTGGAATAAGCCCCGTGATTCGCATCATGCATCACAGCCATACCAATACCTGCCATGCCAAATCCCATGATGACCCAAAGACTGAATACAGCCCATTTGGAAGATACATCACCAAAATAAAGCAGACCCAGCGGCACCAAATAGACCAGCAACAAAATGACCGTCTTGGACACCATGGCTGCGTTGGCATTACGGGAAATATTGTTCTCTGTGAAATAGGCATTCACCCGGCTTCTCAACGTCGGATAGAATGTCGCCAGAGAGTTCTTGTTATACTTGGGAGGAATAAAGGTCATAGATACATTTGACAGAAGCCGCAAAGATACGACAAAAGACGTGATCAGCCTACCTCTATTCCAATCCGATGAAAATCATCCTTTTCAAGAATATCCTTTGGCAAGTTGGACAGGATTTCAAGCTGAAGCAAATCAATCAGATGCTTTTTGACATGATCCCGATCTGTTACCAGGCTGACCTCCCGCACCGGTACAGGAGGTGCAAATGGGACTATCCGGCGTTTGCGACTGGCACTCATCCCCTTAGTCGCCAATTCTGGCAAGACAGTAATCCCTTTCTGAGTCTCTACTAGTCGGATCAATGTCTCAATACTCCCCGCTGCATAATCCAGATTGTCAAGCGGCTTTTTCCTCAACTCACATAAGTTCAGAATCTGTGATCTGAAACAATGACCCTCCTCGAGCAACCAAAGTTCAGTTGGATCAATCTCCTCTGGAAGAATAAACTGTTTGGTGTAGTTGTTTGAACTATAAACCACCAAAGCTTCATGAAACATCGGAATTTCACGAAAATTTGACTGATTCAATGGGGTCACCAGGATACCCACATCCAATTGCCCCCGCTTCAACAAGTCCAAAAGAACACCCGTTGTATGTTCAGCGATCTTCAATTGCACATTGGGGTAATTGACCAGAAAGGACCGAATAAACAACGGGACGAGATAAGGTGCAAGCGTGGGAATAATGCCAATCTGTAACGTTCCCTCAGGCTCCGTTTTGCGTCTCTCCACAATTTCATTCAACATCGCCGTTTCACGTAAGACACGCCTGGCCTGATCAATGATCAGTTGCCCAGTTTCTGTCGGTACGACCGGCTGGCGGCTGCGATCGAAAATGCGCACATCCAGTTCATCTTCAAGCTTCCTGATCATCATGCTCAAGGTCGGCTGCGTGACAAAACAGGATGCGGCAGCATGGGCAAAATGGCGGTACTGATCCACGGCAACGATGTATTCAAGCTGTTGGATGTTCATCGATTATTAGTCTTCGGTCTTCGGTCCACTTCCGCTTAACAATAGATTATATCTATACAAAGATAGATTGCATAAGTTTCACTGATCATGACTTCCGCTGAGGATTGAATATCAAGTCGCATTTGCCGGAAAATCGGTATTCATCGATCTTTGACCCATGAAAGCAATCTCCACCATCCTCCTGCTCATTCTGTCGAATGCATTTATGACACTTGCCTGGTATGGCCACCTCAAGTTTGATGAATGGAAATGGTTTCAAAAAGCAGGACTCTTGGGTATTATCCTTATCAGTTGGAGCATTGCACTTTTCGAATACTGTTTCCAAGTCCCTGCAAACCGAATTGGATTTATTGGCCGGGGCGGACCTTTCACGTTGGTGCAGTTAAAAGTGCTTCAGGAGGTCATCACCTTATTGGTCTTTATGGCTTTTACTTTGGTTTTCTTTAAACAGGAATCATTGAAATGGAATCACCTTGCAGGCTTTCTTTGTCTTGTCGCCGCAGTTTTCTTCATCTTTAAAAGATGACTTACGTTCGATCTGGTTCAGTTAATTGGGTAAATTGATTCCAGTAAATTCACCTTAAAGTTGGAAGTTTATATGATGATCCGATTCATTTTTATTGTTGGCCTCGTCCTGCTCCAAAATACAATTAACGCAACAGATACCATTCCCGTATACCTGGAACCCTTCCACCATCTGGTGTTTAATAATAATGAGATTCGCATCCTGGATGTCCGACTAGAACCCGGTGACACATCAGCCTGGCATGTCCATCAGAACGCGATTACATACATCGGCCTGGAAGGCAGTCGGATCTGGCTGGATGTTCCGGGTGAACATCCACGAAGCGTTTATCTCCCGGACGATTTTTGGGGTGGTGATACTGAATATTCTGAAACGCCGTTTGTCCATCGGATCGCCAATGTGGGTTTTCAACCCTTTCGGTTGATGGCGATAGAACATCTGAATTCCCACAAGGACATTCAACTCGATGAAGATGATTTATACGGATGGGAATCCATGGATGTCAACCCCTACTTCCTTCTTTTTCGGCTTGTCCTCGAACCGGGCCAATCCCGACAATCTGTCCTCCATGGACCGGGATTGGTAATCTGTCGGGGCCGTGGTGAAATCATCGTTCAGCATCAAAATGAAACGATCTCAATGGGACTTGGTAGCTGGCTTTCCTGGCCCAGAGGAGAGGAAGCATTTCATTTCGAAAATACAAGCCGGGACCAGGCAGAGATCCTTTATATTCTGCACTAGCTTTTCACAATTGCGGGCAAGATTTCGTGAAAGGAACGATCTTACAGGACAAATCTTGCTCATTCAGATCAATGTCTACTTTCGACCCCAACAATCCATGGCGCCTGGTATCCACCGCTGTATATACAAAACCGACCGATAGCCGAATTTTCGGAAGTGTGGAACTGGATGTAACCGAACTCGAACAATGGGTCCTCCGCAAGCGGGAAGAGGGACTGAAGATCACGCTGATGTTTCCCATCATCCTGATGACTGCCAGAGCCTTGAAGACAGTCGTTCCAGAATTGAATTGTTTTGTCAAACGAGGGCATCTTGTTCATCGTGATTCAGTTGATATCATCATCAGTGTTCTGATGGATCGAGGCAGACAAATGACTTCTTTGCGACTTCCGGATGCAGATGCCATGTCGATCAGTCAAATGGCCGAATGGATGACCGAACATCTGCAACCTCATCGAACAGCGGATCAGGGCGCTGTTGCACGCCAAAAAAAATGGCTTGCTAAATTGGGTTGGCCATTGCGAAATATGGTCGTTTGGATTTGGCGAAAATTGTTCGTTGAATGGGGCATTCGGATCCCCTTTACCAAAGTCAACCCGGATGCATTCGGCTCCTTGATTTTTTCCAATATCGGTAGTATCGGACTGGATGTCGGCTACCCTGCCCTCTTGCCTGTTTCAAATGTTCCCCTGGTCATGGTCATGGGAAGTGTTCAATCAAAACCAGCAGTTGTTGACGGGCAGATTATCCCGCGGCGGCTGCTCAACCTGTCAGCTACACTCGACCACCGTGTTGTCGATGCTCAGCAAGGCGGCAAATTGTTTCGTTATCTCAAACGCGCAATCAAAAATCCAGAGAATCTGGATCAATAACCCCTCTTTGAGATTTCCCCAAATGTGTTGATAGCCCGTTGCATTTACCGATTCGATTAGTACAGAATCTTCTCCTGCGAATGAACGTTCAATTCCGCTTTAAATCCGGCATCAAAAAGAAAAGGTATTGTTTTTTACAGGTGATTCACTATATTCGACCAACTTTATTCACCAAACCAATCACATGTTATGAGTACCAACAAAATTTTAATGGCAGGAATCGTCGCCGGAATCGTCGCCTTCTTTTTGGGATGGGTCATTTACGGGATGTTGCTCATGGATTTTTACCAGTCAAATGTTGGAACTGCGACTGGAGTAAGCCGGGATGAAGGCACCATGGTCTGGTGGGCTTTAATCGCTGGAAATCTGTGCATGGGGCTATTTTTCGCCTACATTTTCGGCCGATGGGCGAATATTTCGACGGCGGCTACTGGTGCAAAAGCCGGAGCTATGATCGGTCTCTTGATGGGCGCTGGCTGGGATCTTACAATGTATGCCACAACCAATATCAGTAATCTGACGGGTGCTATAGTTGACATCATTGTCACTGGCGTCATGAGCGCTATTATCGGCGCTATCGCTGCCTGGATGCTCGGTCGGGGCAACTAACAGACATCCTTCACAAAACGAAACAACCTACGTGCATGGGGTGGGCCTTTGGCTCATCCCATTTTTTTATATCCCTTCCTGAATATTGAAAACAACCAGTCAAGTGATGAGGGTCCTGTTCGCTTCAGGTGAACTGACTTAATTTGCATTCAAATTCGCATCATGAACCTCCCGAGTCACCGTCTGCTAATCGCCTCCACTGCTGTGGGCATGTTCATTCTCCTTGCATCGAACTGGATGCTCGTCTGGCCAATTTCAGTTGATAACGACAAATGGCAGGACATCTCCTTGGCCGTCCTCTTCCCTGCTATCCTACTTCTTTTCTGGTCATTAGTCACCCTGGGCTGGCTGATGTTTCAGATCCATCCGGGAGATCAATTGGTCGCTCGGGGCCCATATCGCCATATACGCCACCCGTTTTATTTTGGCATGATCGTCGGGTTGGCTGGTCTGGCTCTTGCTACGAATAACTGGCTTGCCGTTTTGTCAACTGTCCTGATCCTCTGGCCAGTGCTTATTCTACGAGCAAAACGGGAAGAACTCGAACTCCAACAACAATTTGGCACTGAATGGGATCTGTACAAAACAAGTACATTTTTCCTGATTCCTTGGGTCTGGTAACTATGCTTTCAAATTAGCCGGAAACCCTCCAATCAAGGATCATCTATTTGACAACTTTCTGACATTTGATCAATCCCCAAATGAAAGGTTACTAGTGCACATTAGAAAACCGTATCTTCGAGAAGCTTTCTGTCAACTACTTCCCCGATTTTTCGTTGTTAATAGGCATTCTTCATAACCTGAACGAAGACGAATAATGGTATATATCTGGCGCCTTTTAACGCTAATGGCATGCTTTACACTGTTATCGCTGGAGCCGATTCAAGCCACCCACATCGTAGGAGGAGAAATGACTTACGAATGTCTTGGCAACAATCAATACCGGATCACCATGCGAGTGTATCGCGATTGTTATGCTGGCCAAGCTGGGTTTGATGGCAGTCCAGGAGCACAATCTGCCAGGGTGACGATCTATCTCGGTTCAGGTCAGTCTGCCCAAAATATGGGCACCCCGAATATTGGAGCGCCGAATATCACAAAAATAAACCCTGTCGTCACCAACCCTTGTCTGACCGCACCTGCCAATGTCTGCGTAGAAGAAGGTCTCTACACCTTTACCGTAAATCTGATTCCGAGTGATAAAAGTTATTTCATCGCCTACCAGCGTTGCTGCCGAAATGGAACGATCTCGAACATCATAACCCCGGGGGATGTTGGCGCCACATATGCTGTTGAGATCACGCCACTCGCCCAACAAGAATGCAATAGCAGTCCAACCTTCCAGGATTTTCCACCGATTGCGATTTGTGTAAATGATACACTTCGATTCGATCACAGCGCTGTCGATAAGGATGGTGACTCACTGGTCTACTCATTTTGTACACCACTTTATGGGGGATCGAAAAACAATGTTGCACCAAATCCGGAATCCAAACCTCCTTACGACGGTGTCTCTTTTTTATTCCCGTTTACGCAGAATAATCCCGTTGGAGGGAAGCCACAGGTTTCGATTGATCCGGAAACTGGCGAAATTTTTGGCTTTCCGACAATTCAAGGTCAATATGTGGTTGGTGTGTGTGTCACCGAATATCGAAATGGTGAACTCTTATCCATCACTCAGCGTGACTTCCAATTCAACATTGTCGCTTGCGTCCAGGCCATCAACGCCGAAATCGAAATCCCGGCAGATATCCTGTATGGTGGAAAAGCACTGGTTTGCGGAAAGTCGGTATTGACACTGATCAATAAAAGTACTCCGATCAACAAAATTGCAGACATCTCCTGGCTGGTCGATACCGGTTCTCTGGTGCCGGCTGTCATCCAGACAGCTGACACACTGACCATGACCTTTCCACAACCGGGAAAGTACTTCGGAAAACTAGTGGCCAACCCGGGTCTCTCATGCACGGATACAACCACAATTGAAATCATTGTTACGCCGGAACTCGAAGGCAACATGTCCATCTCAGGAGACTCCTGCCTGTGGGATCCCTTTACGTTTTCTGCTCTCGTCAATCGCGATCCCACGGCTCTGACTTCCATTACCTGGAATTACAAAGATGGGAAAACCGGCTTAGGAGCAAGCACGCAGCATGCTTATTCTGCATTGGGTATTTATACACCCTCGTTTACAGCGACTGACACCTTTGGATGTGAACGTACAATTACCAATATTCTTGATTGGTTTCCACTCCCGGATCCAATTTCTTTTGTCCATGATCCAGATATGGGCTGCTTACCTGTCACAGCCCAATTTGTCAATACGTCTGCGCCAATTACTACGGATTACAAACTTGATTGGGATTTTGGTGATGGGAATACTGGATCAGGTACCATTCCGACACACACATACACTACTGTTGGTTCATTTGATGTTGAATTGACCATTACCTCTCCATTCGATTGTGTAAACAGCTACTTGGGCAGCGATTTGATCATTACCCGGCTTCCGGTAGAAGCTGATTTCAGCTATACTCCGGGGACTCGAATAAATGAGGACAACCCCGTGGTAACCTTTCAGAATCAATCCAAAAATGGAGAGGACTACACCTGGACCATCCCAGGATTGTACACCGCAAATACACCCTCAACCAGCTATTCATTTCCAGATATTGGCATCTTCCCAGTTATCCTGGAGGTGTCTAATGCTGCCGGATGTTATGACAGCATCGTGCGGTATGTTGAGATCGAACCTGTTTACCGGATTTATGCCCCAACAGCTTTCAGTCCAAATTTCGATGGATTTAATGACGGCTTTCGCTTGCTGACCTCTCGGGGGTTGGAAAATATCGAATTCCAGGTCTTTGATCGCTGGGGCAACCTGGTATTTGAAACACACGATGATGAGGTGGAGTGGAATGGCACCAATGATGGTAAACCACTCGACCCGGGCACCTATGTTTGGCAGCTCAATTATGTCGACTATTGGGGAGAAACCAAGCAGCATCAAGGCGAAGTGCAGGTGATACGATAGTATCTCTATTTATTGAATACACCTGCAGGGCAATAAGGAGACGCTCCTGTTCCAGCCTACATATTAATTATTCAGGAAGGTGAATTTGTGCTTCACACCCCTCGATTATATCTTTTTGGATATCGACTCCAGACGCAACTTGTATGAGTTCTAATCCTCCGCCCGTCAGTCGAAAGATGCCAATATGTGTCACATAAAAAACGGTCTTTCCCAATCGCAATGCTTCTTTGGCAGAAAAGGTAATCTGATCTACCTTTTTCACAAATTTGGGCTTACCAGATTTGATAATTGTTACCCGATTACCTTTAATCGCATATTTAGCATGTGCCTGCCAACTGCCTACAAAGACCACGATCTTTGCACCATAAATGATATCCATAAATCCTCCTGGACCAACTACATCTCGTATTTGATTCCCTTTCAAACTGGCATTGACATTTCCCTCTTCATCTACCTGGAGATAGCCCAGGATAGCCAGACCTAATTGCTTTTCATACAGGCGAAACATTTCTGCTGACGAGATCAGTTTTTCGGGCATAATAGCCGACCCAAAAAAGACGCCAGGTTGTGGGATTCCGCCTAACGAACCTGCTTCTGTGGTGAACCGGAGATGACTGGCATTTCCCTGTCGTAACAACTGCCAAACAACATGCTCCGGATAACCTACACCAATATTCGTCATCGCACCTTCGGGCACCTCCCTCAGAATCAAATCAGCGGCCATTTGACATAGATGATCGTCGACCTTATTACGAACAGGGGTAATCTTCAAAGTCGAATTAATGAATCGAGTTCGTTTCATTTCCCGGACTGGGTCCACATTTCCATCAGTCGTCAATGATGCCCAATATCTGCGCTGTTGAATCCCTGCTGATTGCTCGTTATACGGATGAACGACAATTTGATCAACTTCATCTGCCTTCATCGAAATACGACGGTCATCCTTGTTGATCACCTTTGCAACGGTGACCATGACAACCCCACCATTCGCTCGGGCTGCAGCCGCCGCTTGATAATTCTCTGTGATTGTAGCTGAATCATGAAAATAGATATTTCCCTCTGCATCGGCATACGGCGCATTGATCAGCGCAACCTCAATCCTGGGCATTGTATACATCAATTCCGTCCCATCTAACCGAACCAGTTGCAGTGGACTTTCAGGCAATACAGGACTTCCCATCCCCACCCGCGGATCAAGCATAGTGCCCAATCCCACCTCGGATCGAATCTCCGTTTCACCTCGCGCTTGTGCCTCCAGCAAATACGTCATCACGCCTTGCGGGAGTGTATGTAA
>JAHEAU010000037.1:0-6566 GCA_024642625.1 Lewinellaceae bacterium | reverse complement strand
CTGCTGCCATTCGCAACTGGGCACGGGTTGTTTCGACATGGCCCGCAATATATGTGGTCATCAATCCCGGAAGATCCAGTTCCTCTACCGTACCAGGCACCTTGCCCCGACCACCCTGGGCTGCGACATTGATCCAGGTCAAACCAGCTGGAGAACCTTCTTTCTTAAACCGTTCTCGGATAGCCCAAAAGAACACAGAGCACCGCGCCGTGCCGGCAAAACCACAAGAGAAAACAGTTTGGCAAGGCCGAATCAACCCTGCTGCCTCCCTGGCGGTGATGAATTTGGAGGAATGTCCGGCTCCTGGATGGAATTTCAAATTCTTCTGTCCCCAGGTGAATCGCCACCGGAGAATAAAGAAAATCAAACCCATTTTTTCCAGAATACGCATGGATTCCTTCTTTTATAAATTGGGGTCACATCGAAATACTCCCTTTGCGAAAATCCGATTTTCCAATAATGGCATTAATAACATAAGGCCTTCCTTCTTCCATTTGTTCCCGAGCACGGATCACTGCCTTTCGAAAACCCGCCAGATCCTCTACCCGCTCTCCCTCCGCCCCGAACGCTTTGCCGAGGAGATGATAATCAGAAAAACGCAGGTCAACTGCAGTCGATGCACCAAGCATGGTTCTCTGGTCTCTCGCAATTTGCTCCCAGGAAGCATTGTTGCCGATCACTGCACAAACCTTCAATCCATGTTTGGCAAAAATGTCCATCTCAGCCAGACTGTAAGCTGCACTGCCATCACCGTAAATAATCCAGATCTCATCATCTGGATGATGCATTGCAGCCCCAAGTGCAAATCCGCCACCGACACCTAGTGTGCCATAGACACCCGGATCCAACCAATGCAATGGCCTCCTTGGCTTGAGGGTATAAGAAGCCGTTGCGGCAAAATCACCTCCATCGGCAACCAACACGGCATTATCGGGAAGCAGGTCTTCCATGACCTGAAACAATGCCACCGGATTAATCCCAAGCATCGGTTCTTTCGCCATTTCTGCAATGTCGGCTTCCCGTTCGTCTTGCCAGGAATCTAGTCGGTTTGTCCACTTCAAGTGGTCCACTTTCCTTGATACTTTCTTTCCGACTTGAATGAGAAATTCAGCTGGATCAACTTGCACCTTCAGTCGCGTCTTGGGCATGTTCTTTTTCAATTCAGGAAGACTCCGATGCAACGCGATAATTCGTGCTTTACGCCCCAAATGACGGCCATAGTCCAATCTGAAATCAGCTGCTACTCCAGCAAGCAATATCAGGTCAGCTTCCCGAAGTGCCTTCTTTCGGGTATGCAGATAATGAAGCGGGTGGCCGCGACCTAATAAACCCCGTGCCATTCCGCTCAACCAGACGGGTATACCAATTTGCTCGACTGCTTTGGCCAGGTCAGCTGCCAATCGCGGCTCATTCAAGGCTCCGCTGCCGATCACCATCACTGGCCGCACAGCCGAAGATAACTCCTTCACACAAGAGTGGATATCTGCCTCGCGAATTGAATTAGAAGTTGACGTTTTAGTTGGAGAATTTCTATGCGATTGAAGTCCGGCAAAAAGCCGATTGACATGCCGATTGATATACCAATATGTAAGACGGGAAGCGAGCGACTTTCCGGGTTCATTTTTGGCGCCATACCATTCTCTAACCGTCTCTTCTGGATAAAGCAGATCGACTGGACATTCGATAAATACCGGACCGGGCACACCGGAAGTGGCCACTTTAAATGCCTTCTCGACTGCAGGAGCCAGGTCCTTGACCCGCTTGGCCTGGATATACGTCTTTACTACTGACTTGATAATACTGATCTGATCGATATCCTGAAGAGCACCCCGATTGCGGAGTAACGTAGCCGTTGCTCCGCCAAAGAGGATAATGGGTGATTGGGCCATCTGCGCATTCTTGAGGGCTGTAATAGTATTCGTCACACCAGGGCCAGCAGTCACGACAGCGATTCCAGGGATTCCGGACAACCGTGCTTCGGCATCTGCGGCAAAGACAGCTGTCGCCTCATTGCGTACATCAACAACCTGGATGCCTGCATTTTCAGCTTCGACATAAATGGGGCCGACATGCCCGCCACTCAGGGTATACAGATGTCGGACACCGTGGCGAGTAAGTACTTCAGAGATAAGTTGGCCGCCGTTCATAAGTAAAAATGAGGTAGATTGAAGAGGTACATATTGATAAAGATAAGGAATAGTAAAAATCAAATAGCAAAAAGCTAAATCCAATTGCCGACAGACAAAACCAAATAACAGTAGGACAAAAAATATAATTTGCAATAAATTAAAGATGTTCTCTGGAATAGGAAACGATTCAAATTTACAGGAATAGCAATTGATAAGTTCAGCAGTGCACTAACATACGACAACCCCTATTTACAGTTGATAAATTGGCTTTTCAACAGTTACTTGGATAGGAAGTTATTATTGGACAACATATGTTCTGACCTAAATAACCTAATTCCCATTCAGAAAATATCATTCCACTAATACGATATGCCCAGCATGATAAGTCATCAAATTGCTCGGGTCACTCAATACAAAATAGTAAATACCTTTCGGCAAACCAATTAATGAAACTCCCATATTGGTCTCCACTTGTGCCTGAATAACTATTCGACCTAAAGCATTAAACAATTGAAGATTCACAAATTCCTTACTGCTAACATTCAAATACATATAATCTTTAGTGGGATTAGGATATATGCTACATGAAAACTTGTCCGTATTATTTATTTCAACAATAGGAGAGTAGGCGAACTTCCCATCAAGATCTACCTGTTTTAAGCGGTAATATGATTGATTATTCAGGGGATGATAATCTATATATGAATAGAAATTTTCAGTATAGCTATTTTTCATTCCCATTTGCTGGAATAAGGACTGCCAATGGATGCCATCACTTGATCTTTCAATAAGAAAGAAATCATTATTTATCTCCGAAAGAGTACTCCAATGGAGCTCAACTTCCTCGTGCTCATTAAGAGTGGCAGTAAAAAAATGAAGTTCTACAGGTAAAGGCGGATTAATAAATAACCTTTCGAAATTTTCAGCAAATTGATTTTCCGAATTGTTACATGTATTTACATTATCCCAATTAATCGACCAAGTCATCATCCCTGCCAAAGTAGGGTATCCATTGGGATTGACTAATGTATAACTTCCTGGCTTAGGACCATTACCCAAAATATATCGTACAGCACTGGCTACAGTAGCTGTATCAACAAATCCACCTCCAGCTGCATTTGGGCAAGCTGGCAAACCTATTGCTACTTTTTCAGGAGGCAAACCATAAAATGGACCTGCTTGGTTCGACCAGCGATCCACATCAAATCCTTGTATGGCAGCCTCTGTCATTGCAATAATAAAATCAGCTGTACCCTGGACATAGATATTACCATCAAGACCATACATGGAACCGCTATTATACAATTGCACATGCAACAAATCAATTGAATCTCGCAGAGCATGTAATACTGGCAGATAGGCACCCCAAATACTTCCGTATGCCGATTGGCCTCCTTGGACAAAAGCTGTTTCAGGGGCAAAGGTCAGTAAGAGCTTTTTATTATTAGCTGTCTGATAGTCCTGCATAATTGTAAGGATGGCATCGATTAAATAAATAACAGGATCATCTACAGGATTGAATATAGTACCACCACTAACGCTCAATGAACTTCCTTCGAAATCGATATCAATGCCATCAAAGCCATATGTTGAAATTACACCATTTACAGAGCTAATAAATACATCTCTCTCTGTAGGGTTATCCAACTTTATGGGAGCCAAAGCGCCACCTAGGCTGAGCAACACCTTTCTGCCCTGACTTTGAAGAGTTTGCAATTGATCAATAAATATAGATTGTGAAACTTCTGCAGGCGTAAAATCGATTTCATAGTCTGTTCCATTAATAGGGACCCCAAATGCTATATTAACGACATTATATCGAGAATCCACTTCATCTAACTCAACATAGGGGGCATCTTGTGTATCCCAATTATGCCAATATCCAACCAATACCGGATATGGCAATTGCGCAGATGCGGTAAATGCAATTGACATAATAAGTATAATTTCCAAACCCGACAATAAAACCTTAATTATATTCATAATTAGCAATTTCATCAACATGTCATTCCAATAAATTTATTGCCAGAAGAATATCCTTTCAGATGTTCACAGAAGAATTAATTACCAAACACATTTTCGCACAATCTGCAGATACAATCCTTTAGCCAATATTCTCATATATATTTACATTTTATAAAAGAAGTAAGCTAAAACGACGAATTAGAAACTCAAAAAAGTGAAGCACGCAACAGAAGAAACCTTTATAAAATACCCAGTCGTCGGGCTTCCCAGAAACATCGCGCCGTGGCATTGATGTCTGCAGCGGCATTGTGTGCCTCTTCGAAATCTTTCCCGAACAATTTTTGATGCAACTCGCTCAGTTTTGGCCACTTGTAGCCATAGTTGCCCGGAATGGCTACAAAATCAGTCGTCTTTTGCATCGTACATATCCTTGATTTTGCTGGAATAGGATTAGCCAATTTGTTCCGCAGAAACTCGGCACCCACAATCTTCTCATCGAAAGACATATTATGAGCGACCAAATAACGGGAACTCACAATCTGGCTATTGAACTCTTCTAGCACACTCATCAAGTCCACACCTTCAGCTATGGCCCGTTCAGTGGAGATCCCATGAACGGCGGATGCATCTTTCGGAATGGTAAACCCCTGAGGTTTGACAATGTGGTCATTGCGCCCAACCTCATTCCCGGATTCATCATAGAGAATCCAGGCGATTTGGACCAAACGCGGCCAATTGGGTAGATCTGTAATGGGTGCTTTCCAATTCTTGGGGAGGCCATTGGTTTCAGTATCGAAAAATAAATACATAGTATGAAATTTTAATAAATTTTTTCTTTTCCAAACCTCTTTAATCTACGCAATCAATGACAAGCAATAATTAACCTAAAAGACCACGATTCAAACTCATTAAAATTTCACCTGAATAACTTGAGGGAAATATATCTCTTCATCAAAGATCAACTCCTCAAAGTCACCATTATTGATGTTATATGTAACAATAAGTCCTTCAGTATCAAATTCAGGATGCGCATTAGCTGAATACACAAACTCTTGCTTATTTTTCAATGCCGACTTAAAGACAATTACAGGTTCAGACCAGGGCCCCTGCGGTTGATCAGCAAGCCTATACCCAATCGAAGCACTCCCAAAGCCATAAGTCTGTATTTGAATATATTTCTTCAGCCCCAGGTCAAAATGAACAGAAAACTCAGTCTGACTGATAAAAAGAGAAGAAGATATTGGCTCCTCATTAATATTACCCAGCCACATATTGTCAATCCACCATTCCATGGTTGAAAAGTCGCCTTTCACTAGCTTTGCTTTATCAAAACGAAGAAAATATGTTTCATGAGTTGACGGCTCCTTTACACCATACGCATAAAGGTATTTTTCGTCTTGCAAGACAGCTGAAGAGCCAACAATGACACCAAAGGTATTAGAACCCTTATAATAGTTGACTATCCATTCATCGGGACGATCATTCGGATTATCGATTACAGCTATATACCATCCAGTCGCTTCAAAGCCAATATCCACATCTATAGCGGTTTCTTCAAAGAGAAAAACCACAAGTTTATCCAAAATTACAATCCCGTGACCCGTCCAAAACCAATTATCACCTTCCAGCTTAAAATAATCGTCAGGCACCTGATTGGTTCCACCGAAATAATACGTCAATTTAGAACTCAATAAATTTGAATCTTGAATAGCTATGCTATTTCGAATCATCGTCCTGGAATTGGATCTTTTTCCTGTTCCGTCTTGATCAATGAATGAATCGCTAAAGAGCCACAATACCCTGCCTCCATCTAATTCAACAGTTGCCGCGCCATCAGCGCCTCGCCAATAGCTATCCTGCTTAAACATCGAGTTGTCTAATTCAACCACTTCTCCTGCTAACGTATCATTGATTTCCGCACGCTGTGCCTGGAGAAGAACAGGAATAAAAAACAGCAGGTTGAACAGAATTTTCATTTATTTTTTTGACTTGTAGTAGACCTTTGTATATCCACTATTCCAAGATGATATATATCCATTTCAAACGTCGTCTAGATTTACAAACCTAGCAGCATGACGTGCATCCGAAATTCCAAATTGGAGTCGTTCCAACGCTTAAGGTGGCGCCTTCAAATACAGAAAGATAAGTCATCCAGCATTGGTTTCAAAACAGGAGGTCGATACTTAATTTAATAACGTGGGTTCCGGTCATTCCCAGCCTGATCTATGATGATCAGTCTATGGCAGTCCCTGTGATGGCCACCAAGGCACCAACATACTTGTCCTCTTCCGATAAGCCTGGTAGCCAGTATGATCTGCATATCGCCTCTCAAGCAGAGGCACTCCTGAGACAAAGACAAGCAACAAGGTAATCGTCATGGGACTAATCACTCCGATCAAACTGCCTTGAACTGGAAGTGTCATCACAAAAATGGACCACCACATGACAATCTCACCGAAATAATTCGGATGC
>JAHEAU010000036.1 GCA_024642625.1 Lewinellaceae bacterium | reverse complement strand
ATCCCTCATTCCTCGGCCCTCGGACCTCGAAATAACTCAATAACGAAATATCGAAATAACCCAACGCCCAACGCCCAACACCCAATGCCCAAGACCGTTTCATTCCTCAGTCCTCAGTCCTCGGTCCTCAGTCCTCATTCCTCGGCCCTCGAAATAACTCAATAACGAAATATTGAAATCGCCCAATGCCCAACGCCCTATGTCACCCTCCCCCCTGATTCCTCATCTCTTTTCTTTCAATTCCCCTTACCTTTGCGCTTTATTAATGCCAGCATATGTCTCAAGCCTTATTTGATACCGTACAAACCTTGATCGACGAGATCACTGCTGCTCGACCAGCAGATACAGATGAACTCGAACAATTCAGAATTCGCTTCCTGGGATCTAAAAATATTTTGAAGCCGTTGTTTGGTGAGATCAAACAGGTGGAAAATAGCCGGAAGAAGGAGTACGGTCAGTTGGTTAACGAAGCAAAAACCACTGCAGAAAGTCTTTTTGAAACTCTCCAGGCCGAGATGAAACGCTCTGGTCAGCAAGCAGCTTTTGCAGATATGGATCTTACGGCACCTGGAGAACCCCGTCCTCTGGGTTCCCGGCACCCCGTCTCGCTGGTTATGCAAGAGATGATTGACATTTTTTCCCGGATCGGTTTTACAGTAGCCGATGATCGGGAAGTTGAAGACGATTGGCACAACTTTACTGCAATGAACACACCGGAGGATCACCCGGCTCGTGATATGCAGGATACCTTCTATGTAGTGGATGCTCCTAAAATGGTGCTTCGGACCCATACGTCCAGTGTTCAGGCACGGGTGATGACCAGCCAGAAGCCACCCATCCGTATCGTTGCTCCGGGACGTGTTTATCGGAATGAGACCATCTCTGCCCGATCACACTGTCAGTTTCACCAGATCGAAGGATTGTATATCGATGAAGCCGTCAGCTTTGCGGATCTCAAGCAAACACTTCAATATTTTGTTCGTGAATTCTATGGTGGTGACCGGCAGATTCGGCTACGTCCTTCTTATTTTCCCTTCACGGAGCCCAGTGCGGAAATGGACGTGTATATGGGCCTGAACAGTGAAAAAGATTATCGGATTACGAAAGGAACCGGATGGCTTGAAGTCCTGGGTTGCGGCATGGTGGATCCTGCCGTATTGGAAAACTGTGGGATCGATTCAGAACGGTATACCGGTTTCGCATTCGGTATCGGTATCGAGCGGACCGCCATGTTGAAGTATAATATTGAGGATATCCGCCTGATGTTTGAGAATGATGTACGCTTCCTCAAACAATTCCAGTCCATCGTATAGCACCCCCTGCTTATAACCTCCTCCCCCTCATAACCTCCAACATGAAGCCAAGCATTCCAAAAGGGACTCGAGACTTTGGTCCTGATCAAGTGGACCGGCGGCAGTATATCTTTTCAGTGATCCGTGAGGCTTTTGTGCGGTATGGGTATCGACCAATTGAGACGCCTGCAATGGAAAGCCTCAGCACGCTGACAGGCAAGTATGGTGAAGAAGGTGACCAATTGCTGTTCAAGGTTTTGAATAATGGAGATTTTCTGTCTAAGGCCGATGAACAGGCTTTGGCAGACAAAGACAGTAACAAGATTTTGCCAACCATCTCCAAGCGTGGATTGCGTTACGATCTGACAGTTCCGTTTGCCCGGTTTGTGGTGATGAACCAAAATGTCCTGTCTTTCCCCTTCAAGCGATATCAGATCCAACCAGTATGGCGGGCAGATCGCCCTCAGAAAGGCAGATATCAGGAGTTTTTCCAGTGCGATGCGGATGTAATTGGGTCGGATTCGCTCATGTATGAGGCGGAATTAATCCGGTTGTATGATGATGCGTTTCATCGCCTGAGTATTCCTGTTGAGATTCGGGTCAATAATCGGAAGCTTTTGGCTGGTTTGGCTGCGGTTTGTGGGATCAGCGAACATTTTCAGGCCATGACCATGTCGATCGACAAGGTGGATAAAATCGGTTGGGATGGTGTCCGAAAGGATATGGTAGATCGTGGCATACCCGTAAATGGAGTGGATCAGGCCATTCAGTACTTAGCCAATCCCGATTTGGAAACACTGCGGCCTGTGCTTGCCGGACATGATGATGGAGCCCGCGGTCTCGCTGAAATGGATCAGGTTACTTCATATTTGAAAGATATCAATCTGTCCAACCCCTGGATACTGGATCTCACGTTGGCAAGGGGGTTGAATTATTACACCGGTTGTATTTTTGAGGTCAAGGCAATTGGCGTAGAGATAGGGAGCATCGGTGGTGGCGGTCGGTATGCTGATCTCACGGGGGTCTTCGGTTTGACTGGCATGTCCGGGGTAGGTATCTCCTTTGGTGCTGACCGGATTTACGATGTGATGGAGTCATTGGACCTTTTTCCAGCGAATGCAGTGACCAGTTTGAATGTGCTCATTTGTGCATTTGACGCAAAAGACCATGCGTATGGGTTTGGCGTATTAAACGCCCTTCGCGATGCCGGAATTTCTGCTGATCTTTATCCGGATCCTGTAAAGATGCAGAAGCAGATGAAATATGCTAATGCATTAGGAGTGCCGTTTGTAGTGGTGATTGGCGAATCGGAACGAACATCAGGTCGACTCACATGTAAAAACATGTATACGGGTGATCAACAATTGACTGATATACAGGGCCTTATTGACCAGTTGTTGGCTTCCTGATTCGTTAATCAATCGTTAACGTAAGGCAGTCAGGAGGTAAACGGGGTATCTTTGCACCGCTATTCCAGATCGGGATAGCTTTTTTGGTGACTACTATGGAAAATAAAGGAACACGATTTGGTTGGCTGATCGCCGGGATCTGGGCTCTGAGCCTGACCTGGGGGTTAGCAAACAATGGAGATCCAGCCACAGTAAAAACTACGAATTCGGAAGTTTTTAACTATTCCGAATCAGAGGTACGCAGCCGATTCAAGCAGATGCCAAGCATCGTCACCAAGCGCTATTCCAGCCTGACAAAGAGCCGCATCAAATCTTATGTTGATTCGCGCCGCGATCTAACTGAGGAATTGCTTGGGAAGAGTTCGATGTTTTTTCCAATTATTGAACAGTATCTAAAGGCATATAACCTGCCGCTGGATTTGCGAGTCTTGCCGATTATCGAAACGAAGATGGACCCGACAGCTATTTCGCATGCAGGGGCTTCTGGTTTGTGGCAATTCATGGAAGGCACTGCTACTGAATTTGGTTTGACCATTGATCACCTCATTGATGAGCGATTTGATATCCACAGGTCTACTGAAGCGGCGGTACAGTATTTGGCTCGGTTATATGAAAAATATAATGATTGGGGTCTGGCATTGGCTGCATACAATTGTGGTCCAGGATATGTAAATCGTGCCATTCGTAGGGCCAAGAGCAAGGACTATTGGGCTATCGCAAAATACTTGCCTCGGGAAACACAGAAATATGTTCCCAAATTTTTGGCTGCTACATATCTGGTGAACTACTATCACGAACATGGCTTGATCCCTGCCTTTCCGGATTTGGATTTGCAAATGACCCAGGAGCTAAGAGTCTTCAAGGCGGTCTGCTTCGATGAAGTTGCCCGCATTGCCCAAGTGCCGCTGCCTATTGTTCGTCAACTCAATCCAGCCTATACGGAGGATTGCCTAATTGCGAAAAAGTCAGGAACAGTGATCACATTGCCCAAACGATCTGCACGTTTTGTGGCTGGTTATTTACAAATGCCTGAAGAGGGTCAAAAGTATTTCAAGGATCTGACCATTCCCGAACAAGAAGAAGAAAGTCTGGCTCAAGCCGGATACCGACTCATATTGTATACCCCAGCGGTTGATTCTTCATTAGCTTTTGTGGCTAACAAGTTTGGTATTGAGGAGAGTTTGTTGAGATTGTGGAATGCGCTCGAACCAGAACCCCATTTCGATGGGATCCGTGAAATCCAAATTTTCCAGCCAGAGATTAAGCCATTTCATTTGCCTAAACCGGCAAAAATCAGTTTGATTCCACAGATCGGTACAGAAATCGCTACTGCCCTCTCCAAAAAGCATCAGCACGATATTGTTGAGTTAATGCGCGGTGTAGGAACTGAATCGCGCTACGACTACTACACATTGAATCTGGCCGATACGCCTGAGGATGTATGTCGTGTATTTCCAACAGTGGATGCACAGGATTTGATGGATCATAATCCTAAAGCGATGTGGGTGCCAGGCGAGATTATCCGAGTGCCACATTCCCGTCAGAACCTGGCCATTCGGTAAATTCTACTGGATTTACTTTCCGCGCATTTCTACCATCCGAAAACCAGTAAGAGCAGGATCAACAGAGCGATGATGATCCATAACCAAGGCATCCTTTGCCTGTGACACTTTTGTTTTCGAAGATATTCGATCTGTGATTGATCGATTTCCCTAAAATCCTCTTCAGTAATTTCTTTCGGGCTTGAATCAACGGAGTCCAGGATTCGTCTGGTCTCATCTTCATCTTCAGCATTGATCCACAATTGAATGGCCAGAGCCTGGACCGGCAGGATTTCGTATATGGTCTCATTGCGCAGCATGGCTAGAATCCCTTCATTCTGTAACCGTGCAAGTGCCAGTTGTGCCTCTGCGGCATGAGCATAGGTGCGAAACTTGATCAGCATAGACCTGCAAGATCGCCATTACCAGTTGAACGGATGAGTTGTTTGCGAGTTAGGTAGGTCAGGAATGAGGGAATATCCAGTCGAAGGTTGCACCTTTGCACAAATAGTATGTTATGAAATTCGTCTCTGAAACCATTATTGATCAGGTCATTGAGTCTCTTGATCAGTCAGATGAAGCACTGGAAAAGTCAGACCAGGAGATGGCCGACAGTCAACCAGCGGTGGTTGATTTTCTCACGCAGGAAGCGTTTGATCTACTTACTGAGGAAGAACAGGATTACCTGTTACTTCTCGGTTTGACACTTTGGGAAGCTGCGCGCAAAGTGAATGGAAGCCTTCCAGTTATTACCGCTGATGCCCTGGGAGATGCTGAAGAAGCGAATTATGACGTTTTAGAGAAAGCGACTGGTAAAAATTTCCAAGACCGGATGGATGGTTTCTTCCAGGATTATCCCCAAGAAGACCTGCTGGCTTTTGTGGAGGATGCATTGGCTGATGAAGAAGGAGAGATCGTGACATCTGAAGGTCGGGAGACACTTTTTGTGACGTTGAAGACCCTCATTGATGTACTGGATGCATCCTGCGAATAGGCACTGACACAGATTCTCTTTTCAACTTCACTATTCTACACATGCCATAAGGGGGATGGACATGCAAATCGTCTATTCTTTGCGTTTAGTTTAGTTCAGGTTGCTTTTATTCATTGAAAAATAATTCTTTTGGATAACCGCGAACCACGCAGGCGGTGGAAGAAAAGTATTTGTTATTAAATATGAGCAGTGCAGAAATTCCGATTTCAGTTGAGTAAATGCCAACTTCGAAAAGTTAACTAGATCCTGGCTTTCGCTTCAAGAGCAATGCAATCATTCATATCTCTCTAGATACAGAAACATGGATTGGTTGATTTCAGCTTGGCTTAACCACATAGAAAAAAGGCCCTTGAAGATGATCCTTCAAGGGCCTTTTTTAATCTACAAAAGGAAATTATTTACCGGCTTTCAAGTAACCATCTACTGTTGATGTAAATTCATCAACAGAAGGTGTGTAGCCTGTTTTGCCCAATGCCTGGAGAGAGTAGTTCCCCGTTTTATCTTTCGTGGCGTTGAAGACCCAAACAGTAGGGAATCCAGTCACCTTGAATGATTGTTGCATATTGGCATTCTGCTGCTGGATATCTTTAGGTAATGCGAAACGCTTTGGATAATCCAACTCCAGAAGAATCACATTCTTGGCAGCCCAAGTTTTAAACTCCGGTTTTGAAAACACGGAAGCTGTCAGTCGCTTGCACCAGCCGCACCAGTCGCTACCAGTGAAGTTTGCCATGATAGGCTTACCAGTTTTCTGAGAAAGGGCATAGGCTTCATCCAGACTGACCAACCAACCCTCGTTGGAGGCGGTATAGGTGCTGTTCTGGGCCATTGACAGAGAAGAAATCAGTAGCAGGGAGAAAAGAATGGAATAGGTTCTCATGAGTTCAGATTTACGGACGAATGGTTTGGAGTTTGTATCTCGTCCGGTAGAATAATGGACAAAGATAGTAGTTGGTTACAAGTCATGCTTGAAGTTAACATCTTCGTAACCTCTTACTGCGTGTGAAGTTACATGTCTTGTGAGGATTTTTTTTGCTGAAGTAGGAAGGGAGCCTTGGCTCTTTCGCACCTTTGTCACATGGACCCTACTCGTCGCGCCTGGATTGAAATGCACCTGGCAGTACTCTGTTTTGGATTCACTGCTATTCTGGGAGCATGGATATCGCTATCGGCGCTGAGTCTGGTTTGGTGGCGGGTGCTACTGACCTCACTTTCGCTGGTGCTTCTCTTGCGTGGATTCGGTGGGTTGCGTCGGATGTCCCTGCGACTGATGCTGAGTTATGCCGGGATTGGGGTCGTGGTGGCGATCCATTGGGTGGCTTTCTATGGTGCTATCAAATTGTCGAATGCAAGTATCACTTTGGTCTGTATGGCGACAACATCCCTATTTACAGCTTTCCTTGAGCCCTTATTCACCCGGCAACGGCTGAGAGGGGTAGAAGTGGTCCTGGGTCTTATGATGGTACCCGGCATGATTCTGGTGGTCCGTCATATTGAGCCGGGGCATTGGTATGGTGTATTGGCCGGGTTGGCAGCGGCATTATTGGCCACCATTTTTTCCATTCTCAACAAGCAATTGGTTTCTCGTGCTACCGAAATGGAAATCACCTTATTGGAGCTGGGGTCTGCCTGGATCTTTTTATCGTTGGTGCTCGGTGGACTTTCTCTTGGGGGTATCACCTTTGTCATCAAGCCGGCACCAACCGATTGGTTGTGGCTGATCGTTCTGGCGCTTGTCTGCACGACATTGGCCTATATCCTTGCCTTGCGTGCGCTTAGGCACCTGTCTGCATTTGCCAGTAATCTGACCATCAATCTGGAGCCTGTCTATGGCATTATACTGGCGATTGTCCTGCTTGGTGAGCACCATGAATTGGATCTGTATTTTTATTTAGGCGTGGCGATGATTCTTGGCGCGGTGTTGCTTTATCCGTGGTTAAAGCGACGGTGGGTATAGGATCTCGGTTCGCTTTTCGCGGTTCGCTCGTTATTGTATTGTCGGCAATTGTCTCCGGATGGAGAGGTTAATTGGCGATAGGTAATGGGGCAAGGGTCTAAAATGGTGAGTACACTTCGGTCCTGATCCCTGATCCCTCATCCTTCGAAATTACCCATTAACGAAATATCGAAATAAAACTTCATCCCTCATCCCTATTCTGTTTCTCGCCCCGAGCACTCGGGGGCGCAAAAGGCGCGAGGTCATAAGGGCCCGGACGCCAGGGGTCCGGATCCAGACATGGCCATAAAGGGCCATCGTCTGGGCGCAAAGAAATTCTATTTGATTTCCGCCTTCGAAATAACCCAATAACGAAATATCGAAATAGCACTTCTGAGATCACTCACAGAGTCTCAAAGTCCCCCAGTACCACAGTCTCACGTTCCCACAGCCCAGCAGTCTCAAAGTCTAATAGCGCCAACGCCCAACACCCAATACCCAACACCTCCCCCACTCACATGAAAACATTTTCTCATAGGAACGAAACCTTTTCCGGTGGGATCAGTATATGGTTGTAAGTCTAGCGGTACAGCAATTCCCATCCCCCCAAAAACCGCATCTCAATTAACCGATTGACGCTGTACCGATGATGCGGGATTCATTCCCATTTTAACCGGCATTGACCCGGTCCGCTCAGGTAATGCCTGAACCGGAACGGCGAGCCACCCAGTTCGAGTTTTGTCTTCGTTCGAGACGGCCATTTGTGTCGTTTTCGAAGCTAATTCCACGTATACCGTTTGGAATTGGCCCAGGAGGCTTATGTACTTTCTGATTTGCTTACGTGGCTGAAAAGGGCCGCGGCGAAGCCTGGAAGAGGACTGTGTGGACGTCAAGGAATGGAATTTTTTTACGCCTTTTTTATAGTTCACAAAAATCGGAACCATGAGATCCTTTCAACGACTTCCAGAGGGAGTTCCAAAACCAAGCGGCTTGATTCTGAAATCAACCGCTCGCCGTGAGCAACAGGCCTGGCCAGGATACATCGGCTGGGTGTCAACTGTATTGCTCCTGCTTCTTTTGCAATGGCCAATGTCACAGATCAGCACATTACTCGCTGCTCCAATGGCATCCATTGCTACGACACACGACATGACCAATACATGGAAAGGAGGCCATCCCAAAACGCCATTCCTGTCCGCACGCACGTTGACCAGCAAGACTGGCTCCAGTGAGCCAACGCGGGCAGTTCTCTTACCTGTAACAAAATCGGTGACAGCCACAACGGATGCATATCTGCGTTCGCAAGTTGGTGACGAATATTACAATCACGGTGGCTGTGCGTCTCTGGAGATTGGCAATTCTGTCAATGACCTGGAGCGAGGCATCATCTATTTTGACCTGAGTCTCATTCCGGCAGATGCTGTCGTGACGTCTGCAACATTGACGTTGTACAAGCAGTCCGGCGCAGCGATGGCCCAAAACCTTTCGGTTCACCGTGTTACTGCGAATTGGAACGAAGGTGTTGAATGTGGAGCTACCGGACAGGTATCCTGGATGGAACGAGTTGCTATGACGCCCTGGGGAACGCCTGGTGGAGATTTTGACCCGATTTCAGCTGGCTCTGCAAATGCAGGTGCAGGGATCGGTACATATGACTGGGACATCACTTCCCTCGTCGGAAATTGGATCAACTTGATTCAGCCCAATCAAGGGATGATCATCAAAGTGACCGATGAAAATATGGGTCCGATGACAGCCAATCTCTTCGGTAGTTCTGAAGCTATTGATCCTGCTCAACGGCCCTTATTGACCATCATGTATGACACGCCGATTGCGTGCCCTCTTGATCTAAGTGTCAGTTGCGGCCCAGGAGCAATCGATCCAGCCATGACAGGAAATCCTACGGTTGACATCGAACTGCCTTGTGTACAGATGGGTGTACCAACTTTTGGTGATTTGTCACCTAACCAGACCAATAATGGCTCTTGTACAGACAATCAATATACCATCAACCGGACCTGGTCAGTGGAAGATAATTGCATGAACACCTACACCTGCCTGCAGGTGATCGAGGTGATTGACAATACGGCCCCAGTGCCTGATCAGGCGCCAGGTGCTTTGAATTCCATGGTGATCCTAAATTATGCGGATTTTCACGATGGTACGGATCATTTACATTTGTGTCCTGAGGATTTGTTCATTGGACCTTCAATCTCTCAGTTCCTGACATATAATGGCACTAACCTCGTGTTTAGCCATCTCAATGCAAATGAGGTTGACCTGCTCACTGCGCCCACTGCAACAGATGCTTGTGGTGATGTCCTGGTATCCATCAACTACGGCCTATCAACCAAGGATGCGTCTATGTTGCCTTGCAGTTTACGGGTGAATCTGGTGTGGAACCTGATGGATGAATGCGGAAATACAACCCAATATGAGCAGCTGATCACAATTGAGGATCGCGCCCCTTTGGCAATTCATCCAAATGCCCCAAGTCTGGATGTGACGATCAGTTGTACTGACGATCCTGATCCAATGGCTTTGGGTGGAGATGTCGTCAACCCAAGCGAGGTGGATGACACCGATATATTCTGGGATTTTGACGCCTGCGTGATTGACATTCCGGTCCAACCTGAAGGGGCACCTGTGCCTGGAGATCTCGCCGGATTATATTGGATGGATTCCGAAGTGGCAGGCGCTTGCCCTCAGGAACGAACCATCACCAGAATCTGGTGGGCAGTCGATTCCTGTGGGAATGTGAGTGCCCCCTATACACAGATCATTGAGGTGGAAGATCAAACCCCACCTGATATCACTTGTCCTGCCAATACAACGGTGGAATGTGATGACGATATGAGTCCGGTAGCCACTGGTATGGCTACTGCGACCGATGATTGTGGTGGTACGACTATCACATATGCAGATGTACAGACCACGGGTCCAGCACCCAACCTGTATACCATTAATCGGACCTGGACAGCAACTGACGCTTGTGGTCTTACAAGTACTTGTGTCCAGCTGATCCGTGTAAATGACGTAACCCCACCAACCATTCAATGTCCACCGAACATGGTGGTGAATACAGATGGTACCGGTCTCAGCCAAGAGGCTATTGATTGGGGAATTACTGTAGATAATCTCCTGGGAGATTGTGCTGTCATTTTGGGCAATACGGCTCCTTTGAGCGATGACAATTGTGATATTGTTTCAACCAATTGGACACTCACAAATGATTTCAATGGTGCTTCTGCAGGAGCAGGGAAACTGGATGGCATTGCCATTTACCCTAACCTCAATAACGTCACATACGTGGTAATTGACAGGGGCGGAAATATGGCCATGTGCAGTTTTACAATCACTGTTCATGACAATGAAGCTCCCATCATTACAAATTGCAATGATGGATTGAATCCTGTGCTTTTCGCGGATGTGACCTGTATGGCAGAAGTGCCAGACTGGACTTCTGGTGTCATCTCCACGGATAATTGTACTGGCCATTTTATGTCATTGATTACGACGACGCAGTCTCCGGTTCCAGGTACATTCTTGCCTGGTCCAAATACGGATCATGTCATCACCTTCACGGTATCTGATATTGATCTGAATACGACGACATGTACAATGATTGTCCATGTCCAGGATACGACGCCACCTGTCGCCAATTGTGTTGACGATTTCACCATCGTCCTTGTCAATGGTATGGCCATGATTACACCAGTGGATATTGACATGTTGAGCTCGGATAATTGCGGCATTGCTGACTACGCACTTGATATAACACAGTTTACTTGTGCTGATGCAGGTAATACCATTACAGTGACACTAACTGTAACGGATGTAGTCGGACTGACTGATACCTGCAAAACGAATATCACGATCAAAGATCCACTGCCACCAGTGATCACAAACTGTCATGACAATATCATGGTCGGCAACGATCCTGATGTCTGTGGTGCAAAAGTCAACTGGTCACCAACATTGGCGACTGACGATTGTGAAACAGGAAGTGGGATAACGATCTGGCATTGGACTACTGGTGCTACTGTTTACGGTGGAAATGATGTCCAAAGTACATTTGGAATGCCTGCTACTCCTGAGACAGCGGATGATCCGTTGCCGGGTACAGGTTCCAGCAAACTCTACAATTTCGGATTGACCCAGGTGCATATCATCGCGGTTGACGAAAGCATGAATATTTCCGAGGTCTGCGTCTTTGACGTGATGGTCCTCGATACTCAAGAACCAATATTGATCGATTGTCCGGATGACGTCACCATTTCTACGGAGCCAGGATTGTGCTCTGGATTGGTGCCTGATCTGACGGGCGGTATGATTGCAAAGGATAATTGTCCCTTGGAATTCACCCAGGATCCGGTTGCAGGTAGCTCTATCGGCACGGCTCACGGAGAGGTGTTTGACATCACGGTTTCGGCAACGGACAGTGGTGGTCATGTGATCCAATGTATCGTCAAACTGACCCTTGACGATACGGAGGCTCCAGTGATCACAAGCTGCCCGGCCGACCTGACGGTCGATACCAACCCTGGTACGTGCCTGGGCACTGTGCCGGATCTCTCGGGTGTGTTGGATTTTCAGACAAGTGATAACTGTGTCATTGCCGACACGATCCAGATGCCTATTGCCGGCACCTTCTTTGGAGGTCAACATGGCTTTGTGCAGGAAGTGACCCTTGTGGTCCATGATGTAGCTGGCAATGTCAGCGATACTTGTCGCGTTCAACTGACCTTGCGGGATGTCGAAAACCCGGTCATTGCTGTTTGTCCTCCGGATGTTTCAGTGCGACCGAATGCCAATTGCAGTTTTGTCCTGCCAGATTATTTTATCGGTCTGGATCTTTCTGATAATTGCACTGCACAAGGTGACCTGGGTAAAGTTCAATCGCCATCCTCCGGCTTTAGCTTTGGTAGCAAATTGGGAGGTACCCAGGATGTGAATCTGTACCTGACTGATGAGGCCGGGAATAGCGATACATGTTCCTTTACAATTACGCTGATTCCTACACCTGCACCACTTGTGTCGGTTGCTGATTCAACCTATTGTAATGAAGAAACCATTGCTTCTGTTACAGCTGTCGATCTATCCGGATTTGCAGGTGCGACCTTCAAGTGGTTTACGAATCCAGGATTGACTATTCCGGTAGCAGCAGCGCAAATATCCGGCGCAAATAGTCAGACCTATACGCCAAATAATACACTTGGTATTCAGACCGTCTATGTGGTCACGATGAATGGCACGTGTAACAGCGATCCGGTAACAGTGAAAACAACCATATTGGATTGTGATCTGAAAATTACGGACCCATGCGCATGTCGCGGAAATGAGGGAAATGCGACGACTTTGACGAACGGTCAATTTAATGAGACCATTCGTGTCACTGCTCCAAGTAATCAGGTGTGGAGTATTGCTTCTGTTTCCGGATTATTCCGGAATACCAGTCCGGCCCCTCCTGCTGCACCAATTGCATTAATTCCCGGCTTCTTGTTCACAGAATTTCCACAAGGAAATGGAACGAGTATCTATGAGCTGATTGGCGTGCATATCGATGCATTGGGCTATAACCTGACAGTGACGAACGGGCTCGTTGTAGAAAGTGTGGCGAATACATGTTACTATCCGAATCCGACGATTGGAAATCAGGTTTTCGATAATTACTGTATCAATTATCCGGCTATTCAATTGAGTGGTTCAGCGACTTATCCTACACAACCGGTCACGCCGGCGGTGAAGGAATCAGATCGCTTTGATATACTCAATGTAAACTTCGTCGTGGTGCAGAGTAATATTACTCAACTGCTACCTGGAAGCTTAACACCGGGTGATTATTATATCCGTTACAGATATAATGCTGCGAACGATCAGCCTACAGTGGCTTTCCCGGGTTGTATTCAGGATATCTCCCAACAGTTGAAGATATTCCCCAATCCGCCACAGGATATGAATTGCAACAATAAAGCAAATGTATCCCTTGATGATAATGGTATTGCAGTCATTACAGGTGACGATATTCTGGAAGGCAGCTACGGTTGTTACGATCAATATGTCGTAATGATTGATGGCAAATTCCAGCCAATTGTTGATTGCGGTGATGTTGGAAAAACATTTACCGTAAAGGTGACAGATCCAATCTCTGGCAATTCATGTTGGGGGAAGATTCTAGTTGAAGATAAATTGCCTCCGGTACTGACTTGTGCTGATGTGACTGTCAGCTGCAATAATGATGCTTTGGATCCCGGTTCGATCGGATATCCAGGTCTATATGACAATTGCGGAGTGGATAATGTCACATTGACTTACAGTGAAATGCTGACAGGTTTGACATGTGATCCATTGTATGCAGAGATCATCAAACGGATGTGGTATGCGGTGGATAAACACAATGGCATGATGGTCAGCTGTGCTCAGAATATTTTTCTGAAGAAAGGTACAGTTGCCGATGTAGTCTGGCCAAAAAATCTGGATGATATTGCAGCGCCGGCACTTGCGTGTGGTAATGCAAATACATCGCCGGAAAATACGGGCAAGCCAATGATTGATGGAAAACCAGTCAGTGGATATTGCGAACTGGTCACTTCATTCCAGGACAAGGTAATTCCGATCTGTGATAACAGCTTCAAAGTATTACGCACCTGGATGGTGATGGATAATTGCACAAATGCAATGATTCAGACCGTTCAACAAATCCAGGTATTGGATAAAGTTGGTCCGTCGATTTCATGTCCGACACCCAAACAGATCGTGATCGTCGATCCGTCCTGGCAGGGTTGTGGAGCGACCATTTTTGCGCCGACCGTGAATATCTCAGACAATTGTACAGTGCCAACGAAACTGGTTATTCAAACCAGTGTATTGGCAAAAGGCGTCCTGACTCAAAAAGTTGGCAATGGTGCTTATTTCAATGTGCCTTATGGCAATCATACAGTGACCTATACAGCCACAGACAATTGTGGAAATATTTCTTCTTGCAGTGTGGATTTAACCGTCATCGACACGGAGCCACCAGTGGCTGTTTGTAATGACAAGATTGTGGTGTCTCTTATTGACACAAAAACAGTCGTTTTTGCCAAGACATTTGACGATGGCAGTCATGACAATTGCAGTCCGGATCTTGCATTCCATGTCCGTCGTATGGATAATGCAAAATGTCCCGGTGATGATGCAACTGTGTATGGTCCTTCAGTACCATTCTATTGCTGCGATGTGACCAATGGTCCAGTTTCTGTGGCAATGAAAGTTTGGGTTGACAAGGATCACGATGGTATTCATGATGCCGACGAACCTGAGAATGAATGTATGATGGAAGTGACGGTCAATGACAAAATCAAACCTGTGATCCATTGCCCTGAGGATATCTCGGTAATGTGTTCAGAAGATTTGACTTCAATTGATCCGCAAACTTCTGTGTTTACATTAACACCGAATCAAGCGATCTCGGGAGTCTATGATAATGATTATTGGTTCAGCAAGATTGTTAGCGGGTTGCCGACCAATGCATTGATTACGGACGTCAATGTCGGAATGGAAATCGATCACGAATCAGTTGATCAACTCGATGTGCGACTGGTAGCGCCTAACGGTACTGAGCTGATCCTGTTCAATGGAGGAGGATGCGGCAAGACCAAGGCAAATATCAATGTGGTTTTTGATGACGGTGGAAGTGCCTTTTCCTGTGCGGGAAGTCCGATTGCCATCTTTGGCATCCAGAAGCCGCAGAGTGCGATTTTGTCTTATCTGAATGGACAGGCACCGAATGGTGAGTGGAAATTCCTGGTACGCGACAAGGTCGCCGGTGGAGCTGGTTTGGTGAAGAAACTGAGCCTGGAAATCACTTTCGCTACACCTTTGGCACTCAAGCCTTGGGCGACAGACAATGCTTCAAGTTGCGGACTGGATATTGATTATGAGGATCTGGATGCGAAGGCCCAATGTGCCCAGAATCAGGAGATTCGTCGTCAATGGACAGTCGTTGATGCATCCGGGAATACGAATTCATGTATCCAGATCATTCAATTGACGGATGATACACCGCTTATCGTGAATTTTCCGGAGGATGTAACGATCACGAATTGTGTCAAGTTGAATGATATTCAAGCGACTGGTGAAGCGGAGCATAATGGCGACTGTGAATTGGTCGGTGTGAGCTCAGTGGATGAGATCTATGATGTTGTTCCCGATGCGTGTTACAAGATCGTACGGACATGGACAGTAGTGGACTGGTGTACATTTGATCAGAACAAAACCTACACATCTGGAGGTATTGTGATTGATGCACAAGATCACGTCTGGGAAGACGATGGCGACGGCTACTTCAAGTACGTCCAGGTCATCAAGGTGATCGACAATGATCCACCGGTGGTGTTTTGTCCAGTTGATTTCACCATTGAAAGCTTCTCGGCAAATTGTGACAGTAATGAGGTGACGATCAATTTGGATGCGACCGATGCATGTACGCCAGTGAACCAGCTGAAGGTCAACTGGACAATAGATGTTAACAATGACGGATCTGTGAATTTGACAGGGAAAGGATTGTCATTCACGAAGAAGTTGCCTTTGGGCACTCATCGTGCATCTTACCATGTTTCAGATGGTTGTGGCAATTTCACGAACTGTAGCTTCCTGTTTACTATCGTAGACAAGAAGAAGCCCACACCAATCTGTCATGACGGGATCTCCGTTGATCTGATGCCGACTACAGGAGAGGTAAAAGTGCCTGCAATTGCATTGGAATCAGGAGATAGCTATGACAATTGTACAGCTTACCCCAACCTGACCATTCTTGCGGAGCGCTTTGTGGACGTTGGAGTGAATCAAAAGGTTCCTGATGCCCAGGCCTCAGATAGTCTGTTATTCACATGTGCCGATTATGAGTCAGGAAGTGCTGTTGCAGTTGCTGTCTGGGTTGGCGATGAAGCAGGCAACTGGGACCTCTGTGTCATGCTGGTTGATGTACAAAACAACATGGGCGCACCATGTGATACGACCAATTTCAACGGATCAATCTCTGGCATCATTCAGACCGAATGGGATAAGGATGTCGAAGAGGTATCTGTAAACCTGACTGGTAAGAATGTCGCACAAACGATGTCTGCTGCCAATGGTTGGTTCTCGTTTGCCAATATGGTGCCTGGAGGTGCATATACTGTTGTTCCTCAAAAGGATGTACAGGCACTAAATGGTGTGTCGACGTATGACATTCTCTTGATCCAGAAGCATATTCTGGGAATCAAGCAGATTCAAACGCCATATTGTCTGATTGCTGCGGATGTAAACAAGAGTGGTAGTGTATCCATTGCGGATATCATCAGTCTTCGGAAGACCTTGTTGACAGCCAGTGAGAAGTTTACCGACAATACTTCCTGGAGATTTGTGGATGAGACCTTTGTATTCCCGAATCCGGCAAATCCGTGGAAATCACCTTTCCCTGAGACAGTGAAATTGAATGTCAAACCAGGCGTGGTGAATGCCAGCTTTGTAGGCATTAAAATTGGCGATATCAATGGAGATGCGGTGACGACCAAATTCCAGGAAGCAGAAGTTCGCAATGATCAGGGTGTAATCACCTTGCTGAGTGATGAGCGTGCCTTGGTGGCCGGTGAAGAAGTTGTTGTTCCAATAAAGATCGCTGAGACGACTGGATTGGAGGGCTTCCAATTTACCTTGAGTTTTGATCCATCCCTGGAATTCCTTGGATTGGAATCAGGTGTACTCGATGCCAACAATATGGGCTTGCGCTTTGTCGCAGATGGGTTGATCACATTCAGTTGGAATGGCGAATGGCCTGCTAGTGATTTAGCATTTGGTTTGCGATTCGGTGTCAAGCGCTCAGGATTGTTGAGCAAAATGCTGTCCATACATTCGATGGTTCTGCGTGCAGAAGGATATGTTCGTGACGGGGCAGATATGCGCTTTACGGGTGTCGAACTGGCATTCAGAGATCAACAGAAAGTATTGGAAGAATTGGCCTTGTACCAGAATATTCCAAACCCGTTCACAGGTCATACGATGATTGGATTCCACCTTCCATCCGAAGGACGTGCAATTATGGTTATTCATGACGTCAGTGGACGAGAAGTGTACCGTTCTGATCGGACATATGTAAAGGGTTATCAGCAAATTGAATTGCTGGCCAGCGACTTGCCCGGTGCAGGATTGTATTACTATACCTTACAATTCAAGGGGCAACAACTCACTCGGAGAATGAGCCTTCTTGATTAACGATTGTTGACGCAACAGGATTGAGCCTGTACCCCGGTCACGAAAGAGTGGCCGGGGTTTTTTTATTTTCGCCATTCGCCATTCGCCATTCGCCATTTGTATAATTCAAATTTTGCTCCTGATGGAAGAGGTAAAAGGTAATAGATTTTGAATTAATTACGTTGCTACATTCTCGCGTCCCGTTTTGCGTTTCTGTTTTTTTATTTTCGCCATTCGCAGTTCGCATAATTCAAATTTTGCTCCTGATAGAAGAGGTAAAAGGCGAAGGGTAAAAGGTAATGGGTCTTGAATTGAATACGTTTTTACCTCCGTATCTCATTTTGTCTTTTTGGTTTTTATCAGATCTGTCCAAAATAAACCTCGGAGGGTTGTCCTTGGTAGGTTGCAGTATTCCACTCGGGGCCTCTTTCGGAAATTTTAATTGTAATAGTTTGTCTCTGGCCCGCCTTCCACCTGGTGGCGGACAGGCAAGCCGGCCTCCGAGTACTCGGGGATCTGCGAAGACGACATCCCCGAGCACTCGGTGGGGCATGATGACGAATAATGCGGCAGTTTGCACGATTGACTGTTTTCATGCAAATAAATAAGGCCATTGTTTGCTTGATAGGCGGGTCATTGATGTGTCTGGGAGGCCCAGACGATGGCGACCTCCGCCATGTCTGGATCCGGACTGTAAACGTCCGGGCCCTGGTTTGGCGACGGTCATGTTTAAAAGGGGGGATTTGGTATTTAATGAATATTGAATGCTATTTTGTTGATTACCAGTAATCTTTTTGTACGGCATAAAATGTTTTGGACAGATGTGGGTTTTTATATTTTTTAAAATTTGCTTTTTTATACTTCCGAAATAACGAAATAACGAAATAACGAAATAACGAAATAACGAAATAACGAAATAACGAAATAACATCATTGTATTTCCATTATCGAAAATAGACGAACCGAAATCCGAAAATCCAAAATATCAAATCCCAAAATTCAAATAAGTCCCAAAAACGAAATCCGAATGACCTAAAGCCCAGTAGCCATTACCGAAGACCAATTTCATCCCTCATCCCTCATCCCTCATCCCTCATCCCTCATCTTTCGGAATAACCATCATTTCATTGAAGTACGTATCGGAGTGGAGGGCCGAATACCGAGCGCCGAATACCGTTTTCATCCCTGATCCTTCGAAAGATCCGAACACCGAAAATCCAAAATATCAAATCCCAAAATTCAAATAAATCCCAAAAACGAAATCCGAATGACCGAAACTAGCTGCTGAGTTAAACGTCTCTCAGTCTCTCAGTCCCTCTGTCTCAACATCCCTGACCCCTCATCCTTGATCCTTCGAAATATCCGAACACCGAATGCCAACATTCGACACCAGCCATACTTCATACGCCAATCATGACTTTGCACCACATTCAACAAGCCAGAAGTCCATTCGCTTTCAGGCCAGTTATCTCTTATGTCGTTGCAACCTTCATTACATTTGGCCTGGATTTGACCAGCAAAGAGTAGCGGCTTCAAGAGACAGCCCCGATGATCCCAGTTTTTACTGAGAGTCTGAAATTATTTTTAAGTATTCATTTTTATCATAATGCGTAAGTATCAGAAAGGCAGGATTGAATGCATGATGAAATAAAAATTATTTCATTGATTGATCCGACCTGATGCGCGGGATCAATCCACCTTCTACATTTGTAGTCCCAACCCACCGATTATTCTGGTAAGCCGAATCATCCCCGGTATCCAGAAGTCTTCCCAAAAACCTACACTGCGACTTTGTCGCGTTGGATATCCGTCCTGATATCTGTGCTTTGGCATCTGCCAAACCGCAAGTTCAGGAGTTCCAGCGTGACTAGCTACAGCTGTACCGGTTTACATTTCGGTTGCAGCACGTGCGGGAAGACTCCAGTCTTCAATTCTTTTTCGCAGGGTCCGCCCTGATCACAGCAGGTGGTCAATCAGGATCTGGTAGCGCACACATTTTCACTGACATATTGACTATTTCATTGCCTTCAGGATAGACCTTTTGGGTCTTGGAGGTGCTGTATAAAGGTGTATTTATTGTTAACCTTAATTATTTACCCATGAAGCAGTTTTTTGCAAAAACACGTGTCATTTTGGTGGCACTGGTGTTGGGTGGAATGATGATGATCTCCACTGCGGCCTCTGCCCAGACGAACGGATCATTGATTGCGCCTCCTTCACCAAACAAGAACTGGGTATCTGTTCCTCAAGCAGGACAGTCCATTCAAGCCGAGATCACAGCGTTGACTCAGCAATTGAATGTACTGATCCAGCAGCAGGCATCAGATGCACAGATCAAGGAAGCTAAGGCTCACTTGCAGTTCTACATGTCAATCCAGCAGGGATTGAACAATGGAATGCCCGTGTCTCAGGCTGTATTGAATGC
>JAHEAU010000244.1 GCA_024642625.1 Lewinellaceae bacterium | reverse complement strand
CGTTATTTGTTCCGTATGTAATGTCGCACAGGTAGGCATTGCGCCGCTGTGGCGTATGTGGTTGGTATTTATCGATACAGTCGATCGTCAACAGGAGGAACTCCATGATCGGACCTATCCACTCGGCATCTCGCCGGGCTAAATAATCGTTTACAGTAATGACATGGACACCTCGACCAGCCAGTCCGTTAAGATAGGCGGGCAGGGTAGCTACCAGCGTTTTTCCTTCTCCAGTAGCCATCTCGGCGATCTTCCCATCGTGCAGGACCATGCCGCCGATCAACTGAACATCGTAGTGGACCATATTCCAGGTGATCTCGCCACCAGCTGCAGTCCAGGTGTTTTTCCAGGTGGCATCCTCTCCACTGATCTTCACATAACTCCGGGTAGTTGCCAGAGTTCTGTCATGTTCAGTCGCTTTTACCGATAGAGTATCATGCTCAGTAAATCGACGAGCAGTTTCTTTCACGACGGCGAAGGCCTCTGGAAGAATATCCTTGAGGGCATCCTCAAGATGGGTATCCCGATCCTTTTCCAAGACATCGATCTGATGGAACAAGGATTCCTTTTCGCCAAAGTCCTCCTCTTGTTCCGCTTCATTTTTCAAGCGCTCCAGATCAGCATCGATATCCGATAGATATTCGGCGATCCGCTCCCGAAATTCATTGGTCTTACCCCGCAACTCATCATGGGACAAGGACTGGAATTCGGTGGCATAGGCATTGATTTGGCCAACAAATGGTTCGTAAAACTGAATGTCGCGGTCCTGTTTGGAGCCGAACACCTTGCCCAGTACCTTTGAAAATAAACTCATAGCGGAATCGAGGTTTGCGATCGTGAATGCAAAGGGCAAAGATAATATAACTTTACCCCTCCTTTATTGACATCATCCTGCTCGAGAATCGTTCCATTCCTGTTGATCATGCCAAATTGTCACTCACTGTTTACCTGGTTTTTCGCTGCATTCCTTCTGCTTTCGATAGGTTGTGGAAATTCCGAAAACCCGTATAAGGCCTATTATTTCCCACTTGAGGATTTCGACAAAGGGGTGGTTTACATCTATGAACCGGCCAATGAACTCGCTTTAGGGAATGAAATCTGGGCATTTTCCACCGTAAAGACAGATTCCGGAACCGTCCTGCTGACCCGAATCTTCGATCCTTTGCACACACTTATTCAGACGATTCGTGAAACCGAAGTGGTGAATGGCATGTTGGCAGACGAAACCATCTATTACACCCGGGATACCAATGATATTCAAGTGGTTGTGCCCCTTTCTATCACTCGAAATGCGCTGTTTCCATTTACTGTACCAGACACCTCAAAAGTCTATACATACCAGGCTAGCTGGAAGGAACCCGGCGATTCGACCCTGACGACAACACTCACACGCTATCGGCGTTATGATCGCATGGAAAAGGTTTCTCTTCCCGGCCGAAAATCCCTTAAAAGCGTGGTCATGCGTCTCCAGGAGAAAATTGAAAATGATGGGGAGGGAGTCCTCAGCCTGGAAATGAGTGGTGAAGAAACGTATGGAAAACATCTGGGTCTGGTGGCCTGGAAACGTATCCTCCCAACCGGAGATACGATCGCTTATCAACTTCTGGAAACAATGCCCTTAAATGAATATGAGGCAAAATTCGGACGATTGAATGATTAGGAGAAAAATAAACCGATTGATCTTTCTGGCACTCCTTCTGTCTGCAGGGCAAGGGCTGATAAGCCAGAATTTGATCCAGGCTCCCGGGTTGCAATGCATCAAGAATGATACCCTTGTCTGGACACTACCCACGAATACCTGCGGTCCTTTTCAAAACTATCTCGTCTTTGGTTCAACCTCGCCTACTGGTCCATTTAATCTGATCGCAACGATTCCAAATCCCAATCAGACCAGTTTTTTCCATGCAGCAGCTGGCACCCAGGTTTGGTACTATTATATGCAAAGCAATAATAATTGTCCGGGTGCGATTCGCCTCTCTTCAGATACACTATCATCAAATCCCCCAAAACCCATCCCCATCCGCAGTGCCTCCGTGATTGGCGGCCAGGTGGTGTTGACCTGGACGGCTAGCACAGATCCACAAGTGGATCGATATATTATCTACCGTACAACGAGTGCCGGAACGATTCCAGTAGATACCGTTATCAGCGGGACAACCTGGACGGATACCGGTGCTAATCCGGGAATAGGTTCCGAATTTTATTATGTCCTGGCTGCTGACCCATGTGGGAATACCAGCCTCTTCGACCTGGCGCACCAGACCATTTTTGTAACAGCAACAGTTGATGCTTGTGCCCGCACTCTCACCTTGACCTGGAATCCATATATCAATTGGCCGGGGGGAGTAGGTGATCAGATCATTTGGCTTTCATTGAACGGCCAGCCGGCGCAACCACTTGACACGATTTCTGGGAATGCCACCCAATACGTGTTCACTAATGCTGACGATGCGGATACCTATTGCTTCACGGTCCGTGCCCGGGAGGCAGGCACCAATACCATTGCCAGGTCCAATGAGATCTGTCTTGATCCGGATCTTATCCAGCCACCTCGACAGATGGCTATTACTTTCATCACAGTTAACAATGCCCAGGAGCCCGAACTGGAATGGGTGTGGGAAGACTATGCAGAATTAGCCTTAGCCAGTATCGAACGAAAAGATGCATCTGGTCAATTCCAAGCTATTCAACCTGTACCTGTCACACTGCCATTGATGGTCAAAAACAGTTTCCAGGATGTTGGAACAGACGCTTCTGTCCAACCTCGGACCTATCGTATTTCGGCAACGGATCAATGTAATATTGACTGGATGACGGCGCCCGCAACACCAGCATTTCTTCAAGCTGCATCACGACCGAATTTCAAAAACACCATCAGTTGGTCTCCCCTTACGATCGATCAGGCAAACATTGAGGAGCATGAAATTTTTGAAGTAAAAGGTTCATTGATTCTTCCCTTGGGCACGACAGATGCCACCACGTTCACCTTCGATCATCTTCTGGATCCTTCGAATCCGCCCCTGGCGCCGGTATGTTATGTGGTGGAAACCACCTATACCATCGTTTTGCCTGGTGGAGGCCAAGAACGGCGATTCAGCCGATCGAATATCGATTGTGCCAGCCAGGATCTCCGGATCTGGGTGCCCAACGCTTTTGCCCCTCGCGGATTGAATGATCTCTTCCGTCCTGTTATTGTCTTCCTGGATGGAGGGCAGTATACCATGGATATCTACAGTCGCTGGGGGGAACGGGTTTTTATGACAACTGATCCGGATACGGGTTGGGATGGAAAACGAGATGGAGGTCAGGATGCTTCTCCTGGTGTGTATGTTTATCACATCCGAGTCGTCGGTTCTGACGGACAGGAAACCACCCGAACGGGTTCATTGACCTTGTTGCGTTAAGGGCCGGGTTTGTCCAATACACCCATGCCAAACAGGGCAAAGTCATACTTCACGGGATCATTCGGATCCAGCTGTTTGAGGAATTCAGTCACTTCCACTGCTGCAAGCCAATCCCGTTGTTTCCGTTTCAATATTCCCATTTGTCTGGCTACACGCTCGACATGAACATCAAGAGGAATGACCAGTTGATCGGGTCGCATCCCGCACCACATCCCAAGATCAACGCCGCGGTCATCCTGGCGTACCATCCAGCGGAGAAACATGTTCAATCGTTTGCAGGACGATTTTCGGAATGGTGCAGAAACATGTTTACGCGTCCGGGAAGGTGCATGGTCCAGGGAAAAGAAATAGTGGTGAAAAGCATCCAGGGCCTGTTCCGTCGTCGGTTGGTCGGGATGATATCCCAACAAAAAAGCTGCCTCGAGGCTCTCGTACCGTTCGAAATGGTGGCGGAAAAAGGACATGAAGTACAATAGATCGACATCGTTGAATGTGCGATGTCGAAAATGGAGCATGCGTGACAGGTCTTCCTCCTCATGTTGCATGATGAATTGATAGGGAGACCCGTCCATCAAGTCGACCAGTTCCCGGGCCTTATTCAGGATGGTTTTCCGTTGTCCCCAGGCCAGGACAGATGTCCAGAATCCCATGATCTCCTTGTCTTGTGGTGTGTCCATCTGATGGACAATGGAAATCGGGTCTACGGCAATAAAGGCAGGCTGATTATACAGATCAACAGCGGCATCCAGAGTGGTCTGGATCTGCTGGAGCCTGCTGTTTGTGCGGATAGACGACAAATCTTTAGGTTTTTTTCAAATCTGGTGACACTTGCATCATAAAACGGATAGAACGGGCGTTACAACTATACCAACAAATCGAAACAACCAAACCCCCTCCCTATGACCGTAACTCTGGTTTACGTGTTAGTGCTGGCTATTCTCTTTCTGGCTAAAAAAGCAATCGTTGGACAGCAAACGATGATTAAATAAGCCGTTTGTAGATCCGGAAAGAAGCCATTCCCCATCGCTGAAGCAAATGGCTGAAAGACACCCGCAACACACCTAGTCCATAGGTGACTGAGCGGCGGAAATTGATGGAGCTCGCTTCTTCAAAATATTTGGTCGGACAGGTCACTTCCCCAATATCGAAACCGGCATAAACGATCTGGGACAACATCTCGTTGTCGAAGACAAAATCATCCGAATTCTCATTAAAATTGATCGTCTTCAGTACCTCTGCACTGAAGGAGCGGTATCCCGTGTGGTATTCAGAAAGCTTGTAGTTGATCAGAATATTTTGGGTCAGCGTAAGCATACGATTGGCGATGTATTTGTACATCGGCATCCCTCCCCGCAGTGCACCTTTGCCCAGGATACGAGAACCCAGAACGACTGGATAAAGGTCATCTCCGATGATATTTACCATGCTGGGGATGAGTAGGGGTGTGTACTGATAATCTGGATGCAGCATGATCACAATATCGCCACCCAGTTCCAGGGCACGATTGTAGAGCGACTTCTGGTTGCCCCCATACCCTTTGTTCTTTTCATGAACGATGACATGCTCGATACCGATCTGGCGGGCGACCTCAGCGGTATTGTCCCGGCTGGCATCATCACACAGGATGACCTCATCGACCAAGTCGAAGGGGATTTCGTCGTAGGTCTTCTTCAGTGTGGCAGCTGCATTGTAAGCGGGCAGAACCACGACCACTTTTTTTCCTTTATACATGTGTCATCCAGTTGTTTCGCTC
>JAHEAU010000243.1 GCA_024642625.1 Lewinellaceae bacterium | reverse complement strand
TTCTGAATTGGGTTTAATCCGGAAAGAACCGACCCCGGCAAACGAAGTATTAACATCCAGAGGGACAGGAGCAATAGCAGGTGAGGGTTCCACTTTTTTCACTTTGACATCAGTAAAACCTCCCGGCAAGGCAATCCAATTGGTAGACATCCAAATGCATTATGGAGACCCCAACCCTGTTGAGCTTTCCGAATTGATCACGCTCTTCCTGAATCGAAATCAATATCAAGCGAACGATTTATCCTTGTGTATGGTGGGACTGAATGGTGATTTGACTCATGATCAACCTTATCAGCATTTCCTGGACACGAATGCAACCAGTATACCATTAGGTTGGTACAAACATCTCTGCGGTGAATACCAGACCTCCTTGGCATTCGCAATGTGGCTCGGCACACGAATAATCATAGAGAATCACATTCCTGGGTATTTGAAACTCAATGCGGTTCAACCGAATGAGCTAAATCGCATTTTGATCGTCACGAATTATGCGAATAATTATTCGTTCATTCTACTGGAATCAGAACCCGAGAACGAATAAAAAAAAATGGCTGGACATCCGTAGACATCCAGCCATATTCATTTCTCAATAAAGGCTCATTGTGGCCAAAATGAATCACGGGTTAATCAAAGAAAACCTGTGATATTCTTTCTCCACTATTTCACCTTTTTAGCAAGAAACTTAGCTAGCATTTTACCGCCTTTGGCATATGATTCAGCCACTCGTGAACCGACGTCATAGTCAAATCCGGCCATCTGGGAGCCAGGTACATTATTTTGAGTCATTGAAGCCAACACCTTTCCGGGGTTTGCTGTCTCAACGATATCATATTGAAAACTGACACTGGCGGGCCGCTTCATCACACCGACATTAAAGCCAACTTCTACAAAAGTAGTCTTGACGCGCAAGGTGTATTTTGCATCAGGGAATTCACCGAATGTCATTTTCTTCTTCGAAAGACCCTTATTGATCAACTCGTCAAATTTTGGTTCGTACCTGGTTTTTCTTGCGGCAACCCATGAATCTTTGAAGCGTTTGCCTTTGCCAGCTTCATCAGCTTCATATTCTGCATACTTTTTATCCAGGTAATCCTGTTCTGTTGCAAACTTACCTACTGCAAATGAAGAATAGTCAAATACAAGATTGACCTTTTCTTGCCCCTTAATTACTGATACATCACCAGATTTGAGCGAAACCTTTTGAGCTACGGCAAAGCCAGCCCAAAAGGTAAGCAGGGTAAAAAGAAGAGTACGTTTCATAGTGAAAATATATTTATTTGGTTTATAATATCCATGTAACCCCTGTAACCGCCTCAAGTTAACAAACTTTGAAGAGTTAGTTGTGGATTCCTTACATTTGCCATTCGCCAGAGAGGACCCATTTTCGACGTGTTCCAAGTCACCAATCATATTCGGATTCGACATTCAAGGGCCCATCTCAATGGGCAGTTGGTGTCCTCTTCACATGAGGGTTCACTGGATGATTTTGCTGACATGCTCTATCGGGACGGCCAAAGTGGCTACTCCAAATTCCACAAAATGGACCGCCTTTGCAAACTGGGTTTCCTGGGGGCCGAACTCTTGTTATCAGGCACAGACCTATTAAGTCGATACGATCCCTATGAAGTCGGCGTCATCCTGTCGAATGCAAATGCCAGCCTGGATACGGATATTCGCCACCAGAAACAACTGGAAACCGGATTCCCCAGCCCAGCCATATTTGTCTACACCCTGCCCAATATCGTCATAGGTGAGATCTGCATCAGGCATGGGATCCAAGGAGAAAACACGTTTTTTATCCAGTCCTCATTTGATCCAGAAGCCCAAGTGACGTACATTGACCATCTTCTCAACAGCCAGGTAATTTCTGCATGCGTCGGAGGGTGGGTGGAATGTTTGGGAGAGGATTATGATTGTTTCTTATATTTCGTGGAATCACGTCCAGAACCCGAGCACTCCGAAAGCAGGGCCTATTCTGCAGAACATATTCGTCAATTATTTCAACTGAATTATGAATGAATTAAAGGAAAATCTGAAACGGCAAATTGTCGATCAATTGAATTTGAAGGACATTAAACCGGAAGATATCGGAGATGACACTCCCCTGTTTGTTGAAGGGCTGGGCCTGGATTCCATTGATGCGCTGGAAATGATTGTCCTTCTGCAACAGCAATACGGTATAAAAATGGTCAGCTCGGAAGAAGGGCCCAAAGTCTTCCGAAGTGTGAATTCCATGGCCGAGTTTATTGAATCACAAAAGGGGAGCCAATAACATGTCTGCCAGTGTCGTCATCACAGGGACCGGAATCATTTCCGCCTTGGGCATGAACGGGGCTGAAACCCTGGATGCATTCAAGCATCACCGGTCCGGTATCCAACCGATTCAATACCTCAAAACCAGACACAAGGATGTCTTCCCATGCGGGGAAGTCAAAGCATCCAATGACGATCTGGCACAATTGACAGGCCTGTCACCCAACCTGTCCCGGAGCATCTATCTGAGTTATCACGCTGCCAGAGAGGCCCTTTCCCATCTCCATGTGTCCCGGCTTTCGGGGCTTCGTGTGGGATTCATCTCAGCGAGCACCGTTGGGGGAATGGATCGAACAGAGCAGTATTTTATGTCCTCACTTGTCGACCCTAAATCTGGTGATGTTCGGGACACCAGACATCATGACTGCGGAAAACCAACTGATTTTGTGTTTCGTCAACTTGGTTTGAAAGGGTTTGTGAGTACAATCAGTACTGCGTGCTCTTCTTCGGCTAATGCGATGATGATGGCTTCTCGTTTATTACAAAGCGATCGGTTGGATGTTGTCATTGCAGGTGGAGTAGATGCATTGACCCAGTTCACACTGAACGGTTTCAATACATTGATGATCGTTGACCAAAAGCAATGTGAACCCCTGGACCGGGACCGGAGAGGACTGAATCTTGGTGAAGGCGCAGCTTATGTTGTTTTGATGAGGAAGGAATCTGCAGAAGAATTGGACCTCTCTGCAATTTGCCACCTCTCAGGATATGCAAATACAAATGATACCTTCCATCAAACTGCCCTTTCAGAACAGGGTAATGGCCCATTTACAGCAATGACCAATGCCCTGAAAAAGGCTGCCCTCCAACCTGGCGACATCTCTTATATCAATATGCATGGGACGGGAACCCAGAACAATGATCTCGCTGAGGGCAATGCCATTCGACGCCTGTTTCATCCCGATTATCCTCCCTTAAGTTCGACAAAGTCATTCACCGGTCATACGCTCGCCGCAAGTGGCGGTATCGAAGGCGTCCTTTCTGCTCTCGCCATCCAAAACGGCATTATTTATCCAAATTACACCTTTCAAGAGCCTGTAGACAGCCTAGAAATAAGACCTGAAACGAAGATTCGAACAGACAAGGCGGTTCACCATGTATTGTCCAATTCGTTTGGATTCGGAGGCAATTGCACATCCCTTATTTTCTCAGCATCATGATCCGGAAGCCTATCTATATTCAGGGAGCCGGTTCCATTTCCGCACAAAAAACCTGGGATAAAACTTTTCTGGAAGATAAGTTCATCAAGCACAGCGGCAATCGCTGGCTTTGTCAAGAACCAGACTATTCTGAATGGATAGATTCCAGAGCCATTCGACGGATGAGCCGTGTCCTCCAACAATGTAATGTGGCGGCACAATTGGCTATGAAAGAATGCCACCTGGAGTGCCCCGAAGCCATTATTGTTGGCACTGCAATGGGCTGCCTTGAAGATACCTGGTCCTTTTTATCAAAAATGGTCCATCATCAGGAAGAAATGCTAAGCCCTACAGCATTCATCCATTCCACACATAATACAATGGCCTCTCACCTGGCCCTTCACTTTAAAAGCTTTGGTCATAATTGCACGTTTGTCCACCGCAATATTTCTTTTGAAAATGCGCTGACCGATGCGATACTTCTCCTTGAAGAGGGTGAAGTGAGCAAAGTACTTGTGGGTGGTGCCGATGAAGTCACAGATATCAGTTTTGATATTTTGTCCCAGCTGGGCCAGATCCGACAGGTAGAATCTGTAAACTCCGTTCCAATTCCAACTAACGTATCTGGATGGATCGCCGGTGAAGGCGCTTCCTTTTTTGTTCTGGGCAATGAACAAACAACAGCTTCCTATGCCAGACTCACTGAAGTTGGCGTTTACTCTGGATTTGATATCGAAGAAATCAAGCAGCTTGCTGGCAAGCTGCTTGCTACAATAATTCCAGGGAAAACCATCATTTTGGCAGGACATAATGGGGATGCATCCGAGGATAAAATCACCGACGAGGTACTGTCAAAGGGAAATGGTCAAGCCCCCATTTTCAAATACAAAACATTGTGTGGAGAATATGGCACCTCTTCAAGTTTTGCATTATGGATGGCTGCCCACATGTTAAAAAACCAAATTAGACCTACTAACTCTGGCTTTAAACTAGTTGAGAATAGTGATTTGGATACTGTAATAATCTACCACCAGACTAGCCAGATTCATCATTCATTTATTCTGGTTGAGCGATGCTGACGTTTGGTACTTCAATTCGTCTTGGTCTTCTTTTGATCGGCTCTTTACTCCTGGCGGATATGTTCTTGACGATCCCGTTTTGGATCTACTTTTTGGTACTACTTTGCTTCATCCTGGCCCTAGTATATGGTTCTGCCAACATCCAATCCAATTTTTATCTCCCTGCCATTTGCCAGGGTTCATCACCGGATCAGGTTGCATTGACCTTTGATGATGGTCCTTATGGTGAATCCACAGCGGCTATACTGGACATTCTGAAAGAAAACAAGGTTTCCGCAACGTTCTTTTGCATCGGAGATCGAGTGGCCAAGTATCCGGAACTTGTCGAACGAATGCATCGTGAAGGGCACCTGATCGGCAATCACAGTAAAACACATCATCCGTTGATTGATTTCTTCTCCAAGAAGAAGTGGAGTGAGGAAATCTCCTTTGTCAATCATCAGATTTATACATTGACAGGAGAAACACCCCGTTATTTTCGCCCGCCCTATGGCGTCACAACCCCTCATTTAGCCACGGCAATCCAAGCGAACAACATGTTGACCATTGGCTGGAATTTGCGGTCGTTTGATACTGTATCAGGCTCGCAGGAGAAACTGTTAACTAAAATTCGTCGCCAACTCCACCCAGGCGGCATT
>JAHEAU010000242.1 GCA_024642625.1 Lewinellaceae bacterium | reverse complement strand
CCCGGGCAGAAGAACGCTGTATCCTGATTGGCATTCACCGTAACAACCAGCTGGTCACGTATAATAATGGTCAATACAGCATAAGAAACATTACCACAACCAAAATCATTACTCAAGGTAATGGTCACAGTTTCATCCCCTTCCGTAATCAGATCATTCAACGGCGTAATTGGAAAAGAAAAAGATGTTTGGCCTGGTAGGAAGGTAATCGTGGATGGCAGATTTAAAGAATAGTCAACCCCGAGTGTCGCTGAACCACCAACGGTAAGTTGATAGGTAATCGTATCATCCAATGGCGAATTGAGAGAGATAACCACTTGATCCTCGATATTTGTACAATTCTCGACCAGATATTCAATGCCATTATTGTAATTCACAGATAAACCAGGTGCTCCACCTTTAATCTCAGAAATAAATACACCAGAATCATAGGAGGAATCACCGCGGTCTGCAATAGCCAATTTGAGGTGGTAGGTTTTGCAGGGCGTTACATTGTATCGGGCAGTCAAGCTCTTCTTCGAGCCGAGATAATCTGAAGTCAATCCATCGTATTCGATACTTTGACCACCCAGATTACTGCGATAGTACTCCCAATTGTCAGCGTAGTTTACACTGTTGATTTGCACCAACGTACCATTTGGCAAGACAGCCATATTCGCTTGACCGCCAATCTCAGGAATACCCGTAATTCCAGGTCCGGAAATTAAAAAGGCAAAAATGTCATTGAAGTTGCTGTTGACAAACTCGGGATATTCTTCAGAGCCAAATACATATTCAAAGGTCAATTCATTGGTGTTTGCATAGACATCCAATTCAAGGATACACGCATCATTGGAAGCGGTTCCATTGCCAAACAATTCAGAGAGGATATCCAAATCACTGTCTCCAAGGGCGCCGTTGATTCCACTTGAACTTCCTGAATCATTCGGTCCAAGTGCTAATTGAGAGCTACCCGTTGTTAACACAATACCTTTCTTCAACCCTAAATCAGTCTGATCTCCTCCAAAAAATAAACCATAAGCCCCATCTGCACAGATAAGTGTATCAAACGTGACAATTGTTTGGCTACTGGTTAATGTATTCAGGATTTCACTCTCCGTAAATTGATTCTGAATGGTTGGTTGCGTCACCTGCTTGCACGGTACTGGCGAACACTTCCACTCTGCAAGAAATCCTTCAAATTCTACCAATGCATTGGATGTGAATTTGACAGTCATACAACCACTCGTTGCTGTAAAATGCTTGCATACACCGCCCCATGACTCCGGATTGGATCCCGTACCAGTTATTGATCCAACGACAGGACTGTTTTCGTCTGGACCGTCATAAATGACGATTTCATCATCCGTAAAATCGATGTGATAGTAGATGAAATTCAAATCGATACATGCTGATGGAAATTCCGGGCAAATGGTAAAAATGTAGGTCTCATTTGGTCCGTAATTTTCATCTGGACCACCGGAATCCACCAGTTGCCCTTCACATTCTTTCGAAAACCCTTCGATGATGTTCGTGATCGGGGATTTCTTCTCGATACACAATTTGAAGGTTCCAGCGTTGGTAGATGAGGATTGCGGATAATCAGCAATGCGCAGCCAATAGGTCGCACCCGGTGTCAACCCGGTCATTGAAAACTTGATAAAATTTTCCCCGGATATGGATTTAAAACAGTCAAAGAAAAATAACTCATCAATGCCACAATCGCCACGATAAACCGCTACTTGGGGGTTCAACATAGGATTTGAGCCCATATCAGTTTCTCCTGTCACCGTAATGCTATAATCAAGGATTGTATCACTGGCAATAAAAGAAAACCAGACATCGCGTTGAATAGTACCTGCATCCCAACATGGGGGAAGGTTGTCAACACCTATATTTGAAGGTGTGGCATTGACATTGGTATAATAAACCTCTTCACAATAGGGTGCTTTGCCCAGGTCAATGGCGCCACCGCAATCGTCATTAGATGGTTGCGCAGACAAAAGAAGTGCCGAAAGGCTTAGTAATGCAGTTATCCAGAATTTCATAGACGTGGTTTCCGAGCGCCTAAGATAATCACTTTTCCTGCGATATGACGATTACTCCATGCCTTCAGTTTTGATGTGCACCGTGCCCTCATTACAATTGGCAACAATCCTCTGAATTTGGGTCGGCGAGTAAAATATGTTCTTGTCACCCCATTCATATTGAATATAATTCAGGACATTGGCTAACTCGACATCATTTAACCCGCTTACCGGAGTCATAACCTGGTTGTAGACAACTCCATTTACCAGAATAGGGCCCTCCATACCCATACGGACAATACAAGGCAAAAGCTCTGGTTGGGATATAATCAGATTGGAACCATTTAAAGGAGGAATCAACCCCTCAAGCCCACTTCCATCATCCATATGACAATTTGCACATGCGGAAATGTACAACTCCTGACCTTGGGCAAAGGGTGACTGGCAACCATGGATCAAACCGAACCCGGTAAGTAACAAAAAGGACAATAACCCCTCAATTCTCATCCAACAGACATTGAATGTCTTTCATAAATTGATCAACACTTTCAGGATCTGTCCCATCACAAAAGGATCGAACGTACCGCTTTTCATCAATGAGAATCAAACGCCCACTGTGATCAAATCCTCCTGGTGAATTCGGATCTTTTTGTGCGACTGAGAAATAATTTCCAGCTATTTGATAGATATCTTCTTCAGGCCCAGTCACAAAGTGCCACCGATCTGTTTTTACATTCAACTTATCTGAATAAGATTTCAATCGTGGAATTGTGTCATGTCTGACATCTATCGTATGTGAAAGTAAAACCAGTCGAGGTTCTTGTTCAAACCGTTTATAAACACGTAACATCTGCTTTTTCACCTTGGGACAAATCGTAGGGCAAGAGATGAAAAAAAAGTCTACTACATAGACCTTGTTTGCAAAAGTTTGATTCGTAACTATTTGGCTATCTTGATCAACAAATTCAAACGTTGGTATCACCGGATATATCGTATCTGTACCCTGTATATCCCGATTACCCAATATGGGGAGAATTTGACACCCCTCGGGTGGATGACATGCCGCAAACATGGACAACAAGAGCAGCATGAACAATACATTCAGATTTCTCATGGTACCAAAGTTTTTGCCTGAACAATGGCCATGGTCATTTTCTCTGCAACTTCTGAAATGATCTTCTTCTGATCCTGTACATATTGAATCGATTCAGGAGTTGAACTGGTCGGTCTCTTGTACTCATTCATCCAGCTCCACATCATCTCTTCACCTTGGTGTAATGACTCAATCGCATTATGATATGGCTGAGCAGATACTGAATCCATATTACTCATTCGATCTTCTAATGCCATCCTTAATTGGTGCATTTCTCCCATTTTCGGCATGACTTCATCATGGATGACCATAACCTCATCGTGAATGTCATTGATATCCGGTCCACAACCAGTCAATCCACTGGACATGAGCAAGATGGTTATCCAGAAATATAGCGTTCTCATCGATTTACAGTTTGGACAAATGTAGGGCCTCTACAGGTGACTGATCTAATTTTACAACTAAACAAAACCACATTAACAACCTGTTGTTGATTCTCCAAAATGTAGGTCTGTGAATAGCACGGCAATCGTCTGGTTTTGACAAAATCTTGGTCTACATGACAATGAAGCACTGGCAGATGCACTGAATCAAACTGATGAAGTGACACCTGTATATGTTATTGATCCTCGTGTTCTTGGTGATAAAACACCTATTGAGTGCTCTAAATCCGATGCCTCCGATTTAATTTTATCCTCGAATCACTTATGGATTTAAGATAAAACCTGTAATGAAGAGGTGCTGATTTGATTGTTCGAATCGGCAAACCTGAAGTAGAGCTTTTCAATTTGGCACAATCACTTGGGGCTAGCAGGATATACTGTAATCAGAAGCGAACCACTAGAGGAAAAATGCTGCTTCATACTCAGGATTTAGATTTTCGGGTTACCCATACACCTGACACTTTTGCACATTATCGATATCAGGTTGAGCAGATCGTTCAAGTTCGGCCACCACTATTGGGCAGTATGTTCACCAATGGCTTCCTGACTAAAATGCTATCCCTAATGAATGGGTCTATCGCCAGGATTCTAACCCAACAACCATTTCGGTAAAAACTGGAGTTAAACCGGGAATCACATATCCACTACCTATAAATTCTGCACTCGTGCAAAAGAAATCTTCCTGAAACTCGTTCTTCTACTTTCCCGTACACCGAGGAAATCAGTAAGCTGACACACGGGGTCAGCATTTCGTTCGTTGATAAGATATAACTTTGGCGCATGCAGCAAATTCTTCGATTGACCGGTTCCCTGATTGCTTTGGCTAGTATCTGGTTCCTGTTTCCGCAAGATCTCCAGGCACAAGACAGGCATTTTAGTCAGTTTTATGCATCCCCTTTGACAATGAATCCGGCATTGACAGGAGCTTATGATGGTAAATTCAGGATTGCAGGAATCTATCGGGATCAATGGCGTCCGGCATTGGAACGGCCCTTCACAACGATAAGTACAGCTCTTGATTTTCGATTCAAGGTGCCGAATGTGAGTCAATATGCTGATGCCATTGGTGTCGGGTTGATATTTTATAAGGATGAGGTCAGAAACTTCGATTATACCTCCAACGAAATCAATATCAGTTTTGCGTATCACAAAGCTTTGGATCTGAAAAACACTCAATACATCAGTGCCGCATTTCAAGGCGGTATTTCCCAGCGAAATATCAACTTCAATAATCAGACATTCCAGGATCAATTCAATCAAAAAGACGGCTATACGTTTCCTACCTCAGAAACATTTCCAGGAAACAATATTGCCTTTGGTGATCTCTCCGCAGGAGTCAATTATAGTTGGAATTACAAGAAAAACAGTCTTTTACAGGTTGGCGGTGCAGTCCATCATATCACCGAGCCAAACATTGCCTTTTTTGATGAAGCGGCCAATGAGAAGAGCCTTCTTTATCGACGCTATCAAATCCATGGCGCAATGGTCATCCCGGTTTCACGAAAAGCCTATATCTCACCTCGATTACACTTCCTTCGTCAAGGGCCTCATTTTGAGGTCAATGCGGGTAGTAATGTCCGATTTCTGGCCAATGATTATACCCGCGTAGCAATTCATACAGGTGCATGGGTAAGTGTGATC
>JAHEAU010000035.1:4956-20076 GCA_024642625.1 Lewinellaceae bacterium | reverse complement strand
ATGAATATTAGTGATTGTATCCAGAATATGATTGTAAGTTCCAATTCCCCCTCCTGGAGCTGAAATGTGAATGATCCCTTTAGAATCCCTGCGTAGGGCTGTCCCATCTTTGATGTTCACTTTAACGGATAAAATCGTCGGTAATTCAGAAAGACTTTCCAATAGAGTGAGTGATTGAATGGAAGAAAATATATAATTAAATGTTGATTCTTGATCCCATGCAATCAGAGGTATGATTTGGTCATTCTGAAGAGGTGTTGGTTTTGTCAACCGATCTGTTTCATATGTATAGTCTTTTCCCTTTAAGAATTTGCCTGTACTATCGACTGTAATCATCCCGGAAAATCCGTCTACGTCACAGTCAAAGGAATGAAAGAATAGGATGACACCATTCTCGGGAGTTTCCACAAGACTTGAAATGGCGACTTGATTGAAACTAAAAATGGGGGCGGTATATTCCCAGATGACTTTACCTTCCCAAGTCATTTTTTGAACTGTGAATTGTCCAGTGCCTCCAACCGGCGAAGAGGCTGCCCACACGATTCCATCCGTCACAGCTATTGCCGCACCAAGTTTTGATTCAGGTATCGGCTGCCAGCTACGCTCCAATGATTGCGCCTGAACGGATATCGTAAATCCAATCAGGAAACAACCGGCTATCAAGGAGAAATAAAGCTTAGATGAAATACGCATATCTGAGATTTATTCAGAAACTCTGATGAGTCGAAAGGTTTGGAGGATTTGGTTTTGGTGATCCAGTAAGACCAAATGATAGATACCGTTCGGTCCTGGAGGAAGGGGTAATTCTTTTGTTGAAGGGTTAACTTCTGCCTTAAAAAAGGGCTGACCCATCTGGTCGATGACGATCAGTGAATGAGCGGAGAATGGTATATCCTCCAGGGTGATCTCATCGCGAAATGGATTTGGAGATATTCTGATGTCAGTTGCTTTTATCACGTCGTCGCTGGAAGACAGGATAATATCGATCGGAATGCATTGAGCATCATTTGAATGGTCCGCATCGATGCGATCGTTGGGGCAGGACAATTCCATGCAGAATGTCTCATTGAGATGATAGGGCAGTTGGCAGTTTTGCAGTACCTCCAGATCAATTTCGGGAAAGGCAAACCACTCTGATGCACCTGGGGCAAGATGCATATCTTTCAGAAGAAGTTGTTTGGGCCCGACCCAACACCAGGAAGAGACAAGGATATCCTGGGGTAGAAAGGAGTTCCAGTTGACCAATACCTGACTCAGGGTATCCTGACCATCATTTTGAATATGCAGGTAAAAATCGCTTAGCTGGATAGTACATGTCGAGAACCACCCTCCGCCTGGTTCTGATTTGAGGGCGATATTCCCGACATAGACCTCCACCAGATGCGCATCCTGTTTGATTGGCTCATAGCCGGTGACAGGATGCCATGTTTTCACGAAGGTGTTCAGATGTTCATTCCCGAATACAAGGGCTTTGTCTTGATGAGCCAACACGAGTTGAATGATTGATCCATTGGGCAATGTATCCAGAGATTGTTCAATATTGAGCATAGAGTCCAGGATGAACTGGGTATACACACCCGGTTCTGTTCCTTTTTTACCGGCACGGATTATGATCTTGTCGTGAATAATTTCTCCATGAAGTGCGATGAAGCCTGGAATCCCGGTTTGCGCCAGCACATTTCCCTGATCATCCACTCTTGCGATGACTTCATCACCGAGAAGGATGCGCGATGAGGAAGGTAGAAAGAGAATGTCCTGGATCAACCCAAGACTAGTCGCTTGTGTGTCTGTGATCTCCTTGGTAGATGGATGGAATTGACCAATCCCGCCATTGGGCAGACCGATCCAGATCTGGTCATCGGGATCTATGACCAATGCAGGTGCATCACCAATGCCTGTGGTGGTCAGCGGAAATTCCGTTTTGGCTATGTTGGCACTGGTCAGATCCAGTTGGATCAGGGTACAGGGTAATGGAATGTTGCCTTGAATCTGCCAGGCATTGTCATTCCACCATGCCAACAGGAGAGAATCTGGTTGCCCGGGAAGGTTGGTCACTTTGAGCACGCGACGAATTTCTGGTTGGAGAAAGCCAAAGTCAACATCCTGACCGAGACTATCCAGAATGATGGTTTGTTGAGGAAAGAGTTGATCGCAACCCGACCATTCTGACCAGAAAAAGATGGTTCTTTTACCAGGCAAATTGGCAAGCGATGTGACTGCAGTTGAACTACCCGAATATGGACCCGCCTCCCATAAAAGTTCACCCTGCCAATTCCGTTTCTGGAGGATGGGCCCGGAATAGGATTCATTTGAGATCGCTTGAACGTATCCATCTTCCTGAGCCAACACCCGGTCAATTTTAAAATAGGGTCGGGGCTGCCAGGAGTGCTCCACATCCTGTCCCATGCCAGTGGACATGAAGAGAAACAATAGGCCGATGCTCAAAATGCAGGTAAATGTTCTCATGGGATTCCAAGATAACCGGAATTCTATCGGAAGTCCAGTTCATAGGACCGGTGTACTCAAGCAGGAATTCGTTGCCTGACCGTCTGAAACTTCCACGTGTATTTCAAAATGGAAGGCGCTTATCCCATCTTTTTGGGCGTTGGGCGATTGATCACGCAATACGAAATGGGCTAGTTTAGTTTTGATTTAAAAGAAATCAAATTAGGGCCTGGACATATTTATCCCGGTTTTACTACGTCGTCATTTTTCTCATACTCTTTCGGGACCCGGGTTTTTGCCCGGGTTCTTTTTTGCAAGTTTGGTTTCCATCAAGATGAAGTGCCCCACGAATAGTTGATCAGGTTCGTTAGGAAGGAAAATCAAGTGACTTATGACTGGTCGACACATTCTCCCCCAAGCTGCTCTTTTATGCTTCAGCATCATTTTCTTTTCCTGCCATAAAGATGAGGAGACAGCAGGGCCGACAGGTCCAACCCCTGACCCAATTCAGATTGGATGTTTGATGGTCGGTCAGCAATCTTCCTTTATTCGGTTTACAGGCGATAAGTACTTTGAACCTAATGAAAACAACATCACATACTATGCAGATACGCTTGTGATGGAAGTGGTATCAGAGGATAATGGGAGATTTGTTATTAAGGAATCGCTGACTCCATGGTCAATTTCTTTAGTCAATAATTTGCTGTACAATGCGGACAGCATTTATTTTATTCAGGCTCAGGTCATTCAGGATACAGTGTGGTTCGAACCCGTTACCGGTAATTACTCGGGTTCATGGTTTTTTACAGAAGTGGCGCAAAAAAACAATCCGTTCATCTATCAATCCCGGAGTTATTTGCCCCTTGTAACCTTTAGTGGTCCTGAGGTTCAATTCCTGGGTTGGAAGACGACCTATTCGTATACTGAAACATATAAAGAGGCCAGCATGAAGGACCAGTCTTTGTTAGGCCATGTCTATCCATTTCTTAATGCCCGTATAGATAACTCTTCGATGGCGTTTGACGGGCCGGGATATACGTTTATTTATGAACCTAAGGGCCTCCTGGTGCGATCTTCTGTTGTCAGTTGGTGGACGATGGATGGCGGTGGATGGGATCGGTTGTGATGTTCCAGGTTCCTGCGTTCCATGTTCCAGGTTGCCTTCTGGTTTTGCACCCGGGTAAAGCTTCTGGCTGTTCAATGTTCAAGGAGTGAGCCTTGCGGCTCATCTGTTCAAGGTTCAATGTTTGCCCAAACAACACGTTGAACCTTGAACTGTGTGCTCGCAGAGCACACTTAAACCTTGAACCGCCAAACCAAACCCGACTCCAAAATCTGTGCGAACTTGAAACCAGAAATCGTAATCGCGGAGGTGACTGCCAATGAATAAGCGTGTTCTAAACTAGAAAGCCGTTTCCATATTCTCATGAAACACCAGAACCAAAAGTGAATAATTTGGAAAAGATTCCAGGTTCCTGCGTTCCAGGTTCCAGGTTGCCTTCGGGTTTTGCACCTGGGTAAAGCATTTGTTTGTTCAAGGTTCAATGTTTGGATCAATAACACGTTGAACGTTGAACCGTGTGCTCGCCAGAGCACACTTGAACGTTGAACTGCCAATCCACACCTTACTCCAAAATCCATACGAACTTGCAACAAGGAACGAGGAATCAGGAACGAGGAACCAGGAATAAAAAAAGCCCCGTCATTCCTGACAGGGCTCTTGTGGTGTGGGGCGGAATTGAACCCAGACGATCTCGCCTTCAGCGAGATGTCTGGATCCGGACTTCCGCTAAAGGCGGAACGTCCGGGCCGCCGACTAACGGAGGATATTTCTTAATAAATGCGACAATCCGGGCTGTTGCCGTCAGATTCTTAAGTTTTGATTCCAGGATGAAAGCTTCGCTCTTGTTCGGCTTCAGATCATACCAAACCAGATTCCAGGGTTTGTTAGGTGCAGTTGCTTTTTCAAAGCCACTATTGTGTTCATGCAACCTGCGTGTGAGATCATTGGAAATGCCCTTGTAGAATTGGTTTGTTCTTTGAGACTGGAGGATGTATACGAAGTACATACCTTAAAAATAAAAAAGCCCCGTCATTCCTGACAGGGCTCTTGTGGTGTGGGGCGGAATTGAACCGCCGACACATGGATTTTCAGTCCATTGCTCTACCAACTGAGCTACCGCACCATTCTTTTTTTGGCACTTCCTGATGAAGCGGATGCAAAGGTAAGTGATTTTTTTTCGTGGGTCAAACCCTGGATTGGATTTTTCTAGAACATCACACCCAAACGTAGGATCAATCGCTTCAGTATTGCTTTGCTATCATCTGCGGAACTATCTGAAGTCACATCAACCATCCCTTGCTGATAAAACAGGCCTGCAATAAGGGATGTTGAGGATGTTACGGAATATTCGGCACCAGCACCAAGCCCCCAACTGAGGTTGAGGAAGGGAGTATCCTTCCCTATGTCTTCATTCTCACCATTGGCTACACCAAGATCGGCCCTGGCCTGCGAATTGATACCAATGATGAACATCGGCAATTCGGCGAAATATCGGATATACCCGAACTCCTGGGTCCGCATCCGGAAGGCTACAGGTAACTCCACATACTGTAGCTTGTACTTTACTGAAGTATTAGCCGGTAAGGGATCCTTCAGTGATGGTATACTTAATTCAGAATCCGGGAAAATTGCCCCTCCTTGTGTATGCAGCAGCCGTCCGCCATTGTAAAAACTGAGACCCAATCCCGCTTTCAGCGCATATTGTTCACTGAAATAGTATTCACCGTTCATGACAATCTGGAAGCCAAGGTTTGTCCCGTCGCTTTTTACAACCTTCTTATCCGTTGTCATCCAGGAAAGAAACGGACTGAATTCAAAGCCAAACTTGATGTCTTCCTGTGCCTGTAGCGCCCTCGAACTGACAAGGATGAATAATACAAGGAGAATGGTCAATCGTTTCATCATTCGTATTGGTATTTGGTAATAGTCATTGAAAAGAATGAATTGTTCCTTTCCGACGTAAATATCCTAATTAATTTCGCAGCTTCTCCTACAACGATTTTTCCATGAAGAATGTGATCATTTTATACTTGGTTTTTTTGGCCTGCCTTTTGGCTGGATGCTCTGAACCCCAGACCGACTATAACCGGCCTGATATTTCTACAATCTCAGTAAATACAGAGATCCGTCGTTTTGACCGTGATCTTTTTGCCCTCGATACAAATGATATTCAACCAGGTCGACAACTACTAGACACGGCATATGGAGACTTTGCCACAGTTTACTTTGATCAATTATTGGGTATCAACGATCGGCGTATTGCGCCAAATGGGCCGGATACGTTCCTCAGCGGGTTTCTTGCTTTTCCGGCTACACGCAAACTTTACGACACCATTCAAGTTGTATTTCCCAACCTGGACAAGGAACAAGAAACCTTCACTACAGCCTTCCGCTATCTCAAGGCCATCTTTCCAGAACGTCCAACACCTACCATTACTACGTTTCTGTCCGAATTTTCCATTGCCAACTTTATCTATGGGAATGATGAACTGGCTGTGGGGCTGGATTTCTACCTGGGCAAAGACTATCCGTATCACCTGGTTGATCCATCGAATGCCGTTTTTTCGGCGTATCTGACCCGATCCTATAATCGCGATCACCTCGTTCCTCGAACGTTGAAACCATTAGTGGAGGATATCATCGGGCCCCCAACAGGTGAGCGTCTTATTGACCACATTATCCGAAATGGAAAACGGCAGGTGCTGCTGGATATCCTATTGCCGGAAGTAGCAGACACGGCCAGATGGGAATTTTCTCCCAAGCAGTTGACTTGGTGCGAGGAGAATGAAGAGAATATTTGGGCTTATTTTTTGAGTGAAAACCTGTTGTATAGCACAGACTACAAGGAATATCGCAAGTTTGTCGAGTATAGTCCCCACTCACCCGGGATGCCTGAAGAGGCACCAGGTCGAACCGGAGACTGGATTGGTATGCAAATCGTTCGATCCTGGCTAAAACATCATCCTGACGCTAATCTTGCTGCGTTGGCAGAGCGGCTGGATGCACAACAGTTTCTGGATGAAGCCAAGTATAAACCACGACGACAAGGGCTTTGATAATTCGTATCTTTGCAACAAATAAGCAGGTATGACCAAACGGGCAATACCCCTGGTAGATCTTTCCACCTTTGTGAATGGCACCGCTGCCCAGCAAGCTGCCTTTGTCGAATCTATAGGTGATGCATTTCGGACGTCTGGTTTTGTCGGTGTGGTGAACCATGGTGTTCCTTCTGAACTGGTCGATCGATTTTATTCTCTTTCCAAGGCTTTTTTTACACTTGGGGATGAGACCAAACGCAAATATGAGGTACCAGGCCTGGCCGGGCAACGGGGATACACCTCTTTCGGAAAGGAGCATGCCAAACACTCCACCGTTGCCGACCTCAAAGAATTCTACCAGATCGGTCAAACTGTCGTAGACGGGGATACTGTACAAGGCGAATATCCGCCCAATGTTCAGGTTGCTGAACATCCAGAATTCGCACCTACAGGGGATGAATTGTACCGTGCATTTGAACAAAGTGGTGGGTACCTTCTTGAAGCAATCGCTCTATATCTGGGTCTTGACCGTGATTATTTTACAGGAAAGATTCACAATGGCAATTCTATCCTTCGGGCCATTCATTACCCGCCGATAACAAACGAACCAGCCTCTGCGATCCGCGCTGAACAGCACGAAGACATCAACCTCATCACGTTGCTGGTAGGTGCATCTGCTGGTGGACTTCAAATCCTGGACCTGGGCAACCAATGGCTGAATATTGTCCCCGAAGAAAATGAGATTGTCGTGAACGTTGGAGACATGCTTCAGCGTTTAACCAATGACTACCTGAAGTCCACTACACATCGGGTGGTTAATCCGCCTCGTGAAGATTGGCATCTGCCAAGATTGTCAATTCCGTTTTTTCTGCATCCCCGCAGCGATATGGACTTGACTTGTTTGCCTGGCTGTGTTGATGATGAACATCCACTGCGCTATGATCCAATCACAGCAGGGGAGTATCTGGATGAACGATTGCGGGAAATTGGACTCAAGAAATAAATAAACACGAATTAAACAAGCCATAACATGGATGCATTTATTTGGTTTTTCAATTTGGGAGGCAGTGAAGTCATTGTCATTCTATTTGTGATCCTCTTGTTATTCGGCGGTAAGAAGATTCCCGAATTGATGCGGGGCCTCGGCAAAGGCATCCGGGAATTCAATACAGCCCGAAACAGTATCGAGAGCGAGATCCGCGAAGGAATGCGGGAAGTCGATCTGAAGAAGGTCGAAGAACGCAAAGTGGAGGAAAAGAAGGCCGAAGAATAGATTTGTCCTTCCATACTACAAAGCCGGACGATTATATCGTCCGGCTTCTTCATATCTGATGGTGACCTGGCCCGCGAAACTTCTTTTATTTGGTGAATACACGGTCTTGCTCAAAGGCGAGGCCCTGGCCATTCCTTTGCCCAGGATGAATGGTCATTGGACAAACAACGCCCAACAGGTCGATTCATCATTACTCCAATGGGCTCAATGGTTGGATCGGCAAAGGGCAATTGGTCACCTACCTTGGCCAATCCGTACTGGTGAGTTTCTCCAATTTGTCGAAGAAGGCGGCCATTTTTCATCCTCCATTCCCCCGGGATGTGGAGTCGGCAGTAGCGGTGCGTTGGTAGCCGCTCTTGCTGAAACATATAGTGATGATCTACCGGAGGACCTTGATATCCGCTTGGCGGGACTGGCCAAGCTGGAAAAATATTTCCACGGCAACAGTTCTGGATTGGATCCTCTGGTCAGTCTCTCTCGATGCGCAATACATCGTGATCCAGATCAGGGTGTACGGACGGTCCAGTTAGAGACAATCCCGAAAGGACTCTTTCTTGTTGAAACCGGGATCAATCGGCAAACAGCATCTCTCGTTGAAGCTTTTCATCTGTTGTTGGAGAACGAATCGAACCGAAACCTGTTATTGATGGACCTCTTGCCTCAAGTTCACCGTGCCATTTATGCTTTAATCCGCCAAGACCTGATCCCGTTTCAGGATGCATTTTCTTCCATCAGCCGACTGCAGCAGTTGCTTTTTAAGGCTATGATTCCGGATGAGATAAATGAATATTGGCAAGGGCCAGGATATCAGCTCAAGTTGTGTGGCGCAGGTGGAGGCGGTTATATTCTTGGTCTGGCACCGCTGGAAAAGTATCCCCAATTGCCTTTTCCAATTCACCCTTTGGACACACTACTTTCATGATTGCTGTGCAACCGCACCCCCATTTCTTGCGTTAAAGGATGAGCGGCGGCAATCTTTTTCGGGTAAATTTGTTTCTAACCCAAATGACATCATGGCGGGACCGAGTAATTATGACTTGTTGATCAGTAAGTTGGATGTATTCATCCGAAAGTATTACCTCAACCAATTGGTAAAGGGAACACTACTGACCATAGGTCTGATAGGAGTGGTCTTCTTGTTGATCAGCCTGGGGGAGAATTATTTCTATTTTGGAAAAATTGCACGAAAGATTCTGTTTTTCTCCTTTCTCGGACTTAGTGGTTTGACCTTGTTTCGGTGGGTGTTGACCCCTTTGATGCACTACTTCCAACTCGGAAAACTTATTTCGCATGAACAGGCTGCAACCATTATCGGTCAGCACTTTCAAAATGTTGAGGACAAGCTGCTCAATATTCTGCAACTCAAACAACAACTCGATCAGACGCCACAGGCCACCTTGCTATTGGCGGGGATTGAGCAGAAAACGGAGGCCATGCGCCCGGTCTCATTCCCATCAGCCATCGATCTGAACAAGAATCGTCAGTATTTAAAATATGCACTGCCTCCACTTGCGTTACTCCTGATCTTGTTGTGGGCTGCCCCGAGTATGATCAAGGATTCAACTCAGCGTCTCATTGATAACAACAAGGAATTTGCCCCTCCGGCACCCTTCTCTTTTGTTTTGGGAGACAAACCGTTAAAGGTGGTTCAATACGGAGATTTTGAACTGGAAGTCACCACCGTAGGATCTGCTATTCCAAATGATATATTCATTGAGGTAGGCGAATACCAATATCGACTGAAACGTATCGATCGCAACGTGTTTAGTTACACGTTCAGCAATGTCCACCAGGACACTCATTTTCGCTTGTTTTCAGGAAAGGTGGCCTCTGAGGATCATCTCCTGGATGTCCTGCTCAAACCGGCTATTTCCAGCTTTGCTGTGGCAGTCGATTACCCTCAGTACATTGGCCGTGCAGATGAAGTTTTGAATAACATCGGTGATCTGGTTGTCCCTCAAGGAACACGGTTGACCTGGACTTTCGAGACCACATTTACCGATTCCATCAATATGCGATTTGGTGATCATGCTGACCCGCAATTCATTAAGCGTCAAGGTGATCATACCTTTAATTTCAGCAAGCGGGCCACTCGGGATGAACGGTACACGATTCTGGTTTCCAACCTGGAACTCCCCCATGCTGACAGTATTCGTTATGTCCTTTCAGTTATACCGGATTTGCATCCGGCAATTCAGGCAAATGCATTTACAGATAGTCTGGATAATGCCTTTGTCTTCTTTGCGGGTGATGCTTCAGATGATTATGGGCTCAGTCAACTGACATTTACTTATCAGATCAAACATCAGGATGGGAAAGAAGAAAAACAGGTTATTCAGCCTGTAAACTTCCAAAAGGGAAAGGAAGCCCGCTTTGATTATTCGATGGATATTCAAGGCTTACAATTGGCTCCTGGTGATGAGGTTACGTATTGGTTCGAGGTATGGGATAATGATGCCATCAACGGCAGAAAATCAGCTCGTACCAACTTGATGCGATATACAAAGCCTACAGCTGAAGAATTTGATGCCCAGGAAGAAAAGAACAATGACGATATCCGGGACCACCTGAAGAAGGCCATGGATGAATCCAAAAAGATTCAGAAGGACATCAAAAAGTTGAGCGAAAAACTCCTTCAGGAAAAGGATTTGGACTGGCAGAATCGCAAGGAACTCGAGAAACTGCTCAATCGTCGGAAAGAGTTGATGGAAGATGTCCAACAGGCAAAAGACCTCTTTGACCAAAACCTAAAGAATCAGGAGGAGTTCTCGGCACCCAGCCCGGAATTGAAAGAAAAGCAGGAAAAGGTCCAACAGATGTTTGAGGAACTCGTCAGTCCGGAGATGAAGGAACTGATGAAGAAGATTGAAGAAATGCTGCAGGAACTGCAAAAGGACGAGAGTCTGAAACAGTTGGAAGAAATGAAATTGGATGAGGAACAGCTCAATAAGGAGTTGGACCGCATGATGGAGATGTACAAGCAGCTTGAGGTGGAAAAGGACCTTCAAGACCAGATTGAGAAATTGAAGGAATTGGCCAAGGAGCAGGAGAATCTTGCCGAGAAGACAGAAAATCAAACCGAGGCCCCCAAAGAATTGGAAAAGAAACAGGAGGAGCTGAATAAAAAGTTCGATGAGCTTCAGAAAGAGATGAAGGAGATCGAGAAAAAGAACGAGGAACTGGAATCCCCGATGCAATTGGGCGACCCGGAAGAAAAGATGGACGATATCGATAAGGACATGGATGACTCTCAGGAGCAGTTGGAGAAAAAGGAGAATAGCAAAGCATCCAAATCCCAGAAAAGTGCGGCGAAGAAAATGAAGGATATGGCTCAGGCCATGGAAATGAATATGCAGCAGGGTGCAGAAGAGCAATTGGAAGAAGACATGAAGGCGATGCGCCAATTGCTGGAAAACCTGGTGACCTTATCCTTCGATCAAGAGGGGTTGATCTCCAGTGTGAATCAAACTGCAGAAACAGCACCCCGTTATGTGAAACTGGTGCAGGAACAGAAAAAAATTCAGGATGATTTCAAGCTGGTTGAAGACTCATTGCAGGCGTTGTCAAAGCGAATCATTCAGATTGAGACCTATGTGACCGAGAAGGTTACTGAGATCAAGGGTCACATGAACAAAACCATGACATTGCTGGAAGAACGTCAGAAACCGCAGGCGGCTGCAGAACAGCAATTCTCGATGAAGAACCTCAATGATCTCGCCTTGATGTTGAGCGAGGTCTTAAACCAGATGCAACAGGAGGCCTCCAATCAGATGGCAGGAAATCAGAACTGCGAGAATCCCGGAGGAAGTAACCCCAAACCTGGAGGTACGCCCAAGGACAAGATGGGGGAGGGCCAGAAATCACTGAATGAAATGATGAAGGGCCTTCAGGATCGGATGAAAGATGGGAAGGGTGGAACGAGTAAGGAATTTGCCAAAATGGCAGCGAAGCAAGCAGCCATGCGGAAAGCACTGGAGGATCTGAACAAGGAAAAGCGTCAAGGTGGGAAACCTGATCCATTGCTTCAGGACATCATCGATCAAATGGATAAAACCGAGATCGATCTGGTCAACAAGAGACTCAGCGCAGAGACAATGAAGCGTCAACAGGATATTCTAAGTAAATTGCTTGAACACGAACGTGCTGAACGAGAACGTGAGTACGACAATAAAAGAAAGTCGGAAACAGCCACGCAATATGAGCGAAAGCGTCCACCAAGTCTGGAAGAATATCTGAAAAAGCGCGAAGCAGAAACAGAACTATACAGGACTGTGTCACCTGCTTTGAAGCCTTATTATAAAAATCTTGTCGAAGAGTATCAGCGTAATTTGAAAATTACGAGATAATCTTGCAAATTGTCGGGAACTTTCCACTCTTTGGAGGGGTTTTTGGTGTGGTGGAAGGAAATAGGCTGTCTTTCCCAAGCTGCTTTGGCAGTATTTTATTCCCATGAATATGAAGATTCACCCTGGATTGACCTCCAGGTAGGGTATGCATTTCTATGAGAATAATAAGGTAAACGATATGAGCCTGGCTACAGACTATATGTTGAGAATTTCTTCCCATCCGCATTCTATTCGTCATTTGGACACGTTTGTTGCCCGTCTGGTCGAAGAGCATCAGCTTTCTGAAGAGAAGCATGGGAATATCCTGATCAGTCTCACCGAAGCAGTGAATAATGCCATTATCCATGGCAATCGCTCGGATATCCATAAAAAAGTGATCGTTCATGCAGAGCGGGTCAATGGCTCTTTGGCCATTGTGATCGAAGATGAAGGTTGCGGGTTTGATTTCGGCAAATTACCGGATCCCACGATGGATGAGAATGTGACTAAAATCGGTGGGCGAGGTGTCTTTCTGATGCACAATCTCTGTGATTCTGTTCGCTTTCATCGCAATGGTTGCAAGGTGGAATTGGGTTTCCACCTATGATCGAATTTCCTGACTTCTTCGAAGAAGAAGAATCGGACGAGGGCATTTCCTTCGCTCAGGAAGACATTGACTTTACCCTTCCAGATGAGGCACTGACTGAGGCATGGCTATTAGTAGCCATTCAGACTGAAAAGTGCATCCCGGGTCCCATTTCCATTATATTTTGTTCGGATGACTATCTGTATAATATGAATGTCCAGTATCTGGATCATGATACCTTGACAGATGTAATCACCTTTCCCTATAGTGATGAGGTCGTCAGCGGAGACATTTTTATCTCTATTGATCGCGTCCGTGACAATGCATCCACGCTGTCAGTACCTTTCCTCCACGAACTGCATCGGGTCATGGTCCATGGCACGCTTCACCTCATGGGATATGAAGATGATCTTCCCGAGAAGAAAGCCATCATGCGCGAGAAGGAAGACTTTTATCTGAGTCGCCTTCCTGTGATGGAATAGGATTCTCCTGAACGCCTCCTCTCCAAACGGCATAATTCGTTTTCTATGGGTTAAACAAATCCATATTGATAATTTGGGTCATACATAACATCATCGCGTACGATAGCGAAAATTCGTAGTACAAGTTTGTTACGTATGGCATTGAGGACACTCATTTTGTGTTTGCCTTCTGCCACTTTTCGGTTGTAGTAATCTCGCAGTTCTCCAGGAGTTGAGATTGCCGATCGAGCGCAAAGATGCAAGAGAGATTTTAGTCGTTTATTAGCTCTGTGACTGACTCTGTCTTTGCCTTTGATACGACCTGAAGAGTGATTGAAGGGCACGACTCCTGCAGCACAGGCTAGTTTTTTTGCGTCAGCATACTTGGTAAACTCTTCAGTTTCGATCACCATGGCTACCGCAGTGACCATACCCACTCCCTTAATCGATGTGATTTGTTCTACTTGTCTGGAAAGGTGTTTATCGTTTTGGATCAGTTCTTTGATGTGTTCATCGATTTTGCTAATCCGTTCATCCAGTTGACGGATCACTGGACCTGAAAAGGATTGGACCAGAGCAAATTCATTCGTTGAAAAGAATGCTTCCATTTCCTTAAGGGGTACAGATAGCATTTTTCGAGTACGGATCATACGTTGGCGCATGACGGACAGGACCTTCAATTGGCGCAGAACAGCACGAGGAGGAGTCCACAGCCGTATTTTGTCCTGATAGCGAAGCCCGTACATGGCAATACGTTCAGCATCAATTACATCAGATTTTCCCCTGGTCATCCCGTTGGCGGCCTTGATATGCATGGCATGTTCCATCCAGATAGGCATATTCCTACGCCAGGCCACTTCCAATAAGTTCATGCTATAGATCCCGGTAGATTCCAAAATAATCAGAGTCTTGGAAAGGATCAATTTACATGAGTGCCGCAGTTCAGTGAGCTGTTTACGGATGGAAGCTGAGTCATTGTCAACCTGCCCATGCCAGCTTGCTTTTCCATTCTGGATCAGGCATAAATCCAACCACCCTTTACTGACATCCACGCCAATAATTGCATCGTACATCATTTTGAACTATTTTTAATTTCAAACTCATAGAGATAGGACTCTTAAGCTGCGCCGAAGCCCTGCTAGTAGGTTTTTAACCTGATTTTCTATCTGGCCTTTATGCTTAAGAAAACCGAGGTGGGATGGCAACGAATTATGGGCTTAATGTCCCTGCTATTCGCCTAAAGTGCCCACCCCGGTTCCTATCCTTTGTCCATAGAATAACGCCATAGAGTTATCCACAAATTCACATTCACTAACAAAAAGAAAAAAGAAGCAAAAAAGAAAAATACATATGATGATGATAAATATGTGTCCAATTTTGACCTTTTTGTAAACCTAAGGGCTGTTCGCTTTTAGCACTCCTTTTCAAACACCCAAACTCTCAAACGGCCAAGGATTTAGCAGTTTGACAGTTTGTAGCTTCGCTTCGCTCGCTGTTTGGGCTGCGCTGTTTGAAATAACATGTCAAATTTTCACTTCCACTTTTTCAAACTCCCAAACTCTCAAACTCTCAAACGGCCAAGGATTTAGCAGTTTGACAGTTTGTAGCTTCGCTTCGCTTGCTGTTTGGGCTGCGCTGTTTGAAATAACATGTCAAATTTTCACTTCCACTTTTTCAAACTCCCAAACTCTCAAACTCTCAAACGGCCAAGCATTTAGCAGTTTGACAGTTTGCAGCTTCGCTTCGCTCGCTGTTTGGGCCCCCCCGAGTACTCGGGGTCGGGGCTGTTTGAAATAACATGTCAAATTTTCACTTCCGCTTTTTCAAACTCTCAAACTCTCAAACGGCCAAGGATTTAGCAGTTGGTGAGTTTGTGTTTCGCTGTTGGAATTCCTCCTCAAAGTCCCAAGGTCTCAAAGTCTCACGGTC